>DATMOE010000048.1:0-10522 GCA_035568435.1 Herbaspirillum sp.
GTTTATCCCGGTTTCGGCCAAGACCGGCGAAGGCATCGACACCTTGCTGGAAAATGTGCTGCTGCAAGCTGAAGTGCTGGAACTGAAAGCACCAATCAATGTGCCGGCACGCGGTCTGGTGATCGAATCCCGTCTCGACAAGGGCCGCGGTCCGGTTGCAACGATTCTGGTGCAGTCCGGTACGCTCAAGCGTGGCGACGTGGTGCTGGCCGGATCGAGCTATGGCCGGGTACGCGCCATGCTGGATGAACACGGCAAGAGCATCGCCGAGGCAGGTCCATCGATTCCGGTTGAAGTTCAGGGGCTGACGGAAGTGCCGGTCTCGGGTGAAGAAGTGCTGGTCATGTCGGATGAGCGCAAGGCGCGCGAAATCGGCCTGTTCCGTCAAGGCAAGTTCCGCGACGTCAAGCTGGCCAAGCAGCAGGCCGCTAAGCTGGAAAACATGTTCGAGAACATGGGCGAAGGCGAAATCAAGAACCTGCCGATGATTATCAAGACCGATGTCCAGGGTTCGCAAGAAGCGCTGGTGCAGACCTTGCAGAAATTGTCGAACGACGAAGTACGCGTGCAGGTTGTGCATGCCGCAGTCGGGGGCATCAGCGAGTCGGACGTCAATCTGGCGGTGGCAGCCAAGGCCGTGATTATCGGCTTCAATACGCGTGCCGATGCATCGGCACGCAAACTGGCCGAAGCCAACGGCGTCGATATTCGTTACTACAACATCATTTACGATGCGGTTGACGAAATCAAGGCTGCGATGTCGGGCATGTTGTCGCCTGAGAAGCGCGAGAATTCGCTGGGTCTGGTCGAAATTCGCCAGGTCATTCTGGTCAGCAAGGTTGGCACGATTGCCGGTTGCTACGTACTCGAAGGCCTGGTTCGCCGCGGTTCCATGGTTCGTCTGCTGCGTAACAACGTCGTGGTGTGGACCGGCGAACTCGATTCGCTTAAGCGCTTCAAGGATGACGTCAAGGAAGTCAAGGCTGGCTTCGAATGCGGTCTGTCGCTGAAGAACTACAACGAAATCGAAGTTGGCGATCAACTGGAAATTTTCGAAGTGCAGGAAATCGCCCGCACAATGTAATAGATGTTTTTTGAAACGGGGCGGTCGTCTGGCTGCCTCACATGATGCCGATAGCGCGACCTTTACCGGTCGCGTTGTCGCTTAGATGGGTTCCCGGTTTTACTGTATGGCTAAACATAGCAAATCGATCCCCGGACGCGGACTGCGCGTAGCAGACCAGATTCAGCGCGATCTATCCGAAATCATCGCCTTCGAGTTGAAAGACCCGCGCGTGGGCATGATCACGATTACAGAAGTACAAGTCACGCCGGATTACGCGCACGCCAAAGTATTTTTTACCATGCTCAGCGACGATCCGGTGGCGATCCAGAATACCGTTGACGGCCTAGTCAAGGCCGCCGGTTATATGCGGGCGCAACTTGGTCGCCGGCTCAGTATCCATACCTTGCCTGCGTTGCATTTTTTCCACGATAATTCAACCGCGCGCGGTATCGAAATGTCGAAGCTGATCGATCAGGCCTTGAGCACGCGCGCCAAAGAAGACGGCGAAGCGTAACGTTTTCGCCATGGCGCAGTCTCCAATCAAGAAACCCCGCCTATCGATTCATGGCGTTCTGTTACTGGACAAGCCGGTCGGTTTTTCCAGTAACGATGCATTGATCAAAGCCAAGCGCTTGTTGAGCGCCAAAAAAGCCGGCCACACCGGTACGCTGGATCCGTTTGCCACTGGTTTGCTGCCATTGTGTTTCGGTGAAGCAACCAAGTTTTCGCAAGATCTGCTCGAAGCGGACAAATGCTATGAAACCGTTGTACATCTGGGTGTGCGCACCAGTACCGGCGACACCGAAGGCGAGATCACCGGTCGCAGCGATGCCTATCCGACGCTGGCGCAGATTGAATCCGTACTGACCGCTTTCCGTGGGCCGATTGCACAGATTCCACCGATGCATTCCGCACTCAAACGCGATGGCAAACCGCTGTACGAATATGCACGCGCCGGCATTACGCTGGAACGTGAAGCGCGTCATATAACAATCCACGAACTCACGCTGCTGGACTATGCCGCGCCTTATCTGACACTGCGCGTGCGTTGCAGCAAAGGTACGTATATCCGTGTGTTGGGCGAAGACATCGGCAGCGCATTGGGATGCGGTGCGCATTTGAATGCATTACGCCGTATCGGGGTCGGCGATCTGACGCTCGATGGCTGTATCACGCTGGAGGCGTTGGCCGCTTGTCCCGAAGCGGATCGCACCAGCTTGTTAATGCCGGTGGATGGTCTGCTGTCGTCGTTTCCGGCGATTCGACTGCCGGCATTGCTGGCGCAGCGGTTTGCGCACGGCCAGCGTTTGTCGCTCGGGAAAGAAGGCCTGTCGTTGCCCGATCCGGCGTCGCAACCAGGCGATAGAGTGCGCGTCTACGATCAGGACAGCGGGCAATTGCTCGGTACCGGACTGATCAAGGAATTTGTCGTATTGGCGCCCGAACGTCTGGTCGCTTTCGTTTAGAACCCCGGCTCGGCAACGCTTTGAAAATAAGGGGCTTTCCTAATTTCATGCGCTGCAACATGTTATAATCCCCGGCTATTCAAAATTCAGCAATACTTCAGCAATACAACCGTTAAAAACGACCATGTCCAAATCCAAACGCGCTATTCGTAACATTGCCATCATCGCTCACGTTGACCACGGCAAAACCACGCTTGTTGACCAGTTGCTGCGTCAGTCAGGCACTTTCCGTGATAACCAACACGTTGATGCGCGCGTGATGGATTCGAACGATATTGAAAAAGAACGCGGCATCACGATTTTGTCCAAGAATTGCGCGGTTGAATATAACGGCACGCACATCAATATCGTCGACACCCCGGGCCATGCCGACTTCGGCGGCGAAGTCGAACGCGTTCTGTCTATGGTCGATAGCGTGTTGTTGCTGGTCGATGCAGTTGAAGGCCCAATGCCGCAAACGCGTTTTGTGACGCGCAAGGCGCTGGAGCTGGGTTTGAAGCCGATCGTTGTTGTCAACAAAATCGATCGTCCGGGTGCGCGTCCTGAATGGGTCATCAACGCCACTTTCGAATTGTTCGATAAACTCGGCGCGACTGAAGAACAACTCGACTTCCCGGTTATTTACGCTTCGGCGCTCAATGGTTATGCCAGCAAGGATTCCGAAGTACGCGAAGGCAATATGACGCCTTTATTCGATGCTGTGCTGGAACACGTTCCTGCGCGCGAAGATGACCCGGACGGTCCGCTGCAACTGCAAATCACCTCGCTGGAATATTCGTCGTATGTCGGCAAGATTGGCGTTGGCCGCATTTTGAGCGGTCGCGTCAAAGCCTTGCAAGACGTTGTGATCATGAACGGTCCAGACGACAAGCCGGTAAAAGCCCGTATCAATCAAGTCCTGACTTTCAAAGGCCTGGAACGCGTGCTGGTCGATGAAGCGCTGGCCGGCGACATCGTGCTGATCAACGGTATCGAGGAAATCGGTATCGGCACCACAGTCTGTGCGCCGGACGCGCCGAATGGCCTGCCGATGCTGAAGGTCGATGAACCGACGCTGACCATGAACTTCATGGTCAACAACTCGCCGCTGGCGGGACGTGAAGGCAAATTCGTTACCACGCGCCAGATCAAGGATCGTCTGGAGCGCGAACTCAAAGGCAACATGGCATTGCGCGTAGTGCAGGCCGAGGGCGACGATTCGACATACGAAGTATCCGGGCGCGGCGAATTGCATCTGACGATTCTGATCGAAAATATGCGTCGCGAAGGTTACGAATTAGCTGTTTCACGCCCACGCGTTGTGTTCAAGATGGTCGATGGCGAGCGTCACGAGCCTTACGAAAACCTGACCGTCGATGTTGAAGAAGCCAATCAGGGCGGTGTCATGGAAGAACTCGGTCGTCGCCGTGGCGATCTGCAAAATATGGAACCGGACGGCAAAGGACGTGTGCGTCTTGAATACCGTATTCCTGCACGCGGTTTGATCGGCTTCCAGGGCGAATTCATGACATTGACACGCGGCACCGGTTTGATGAGCCACGTGTTCGATGAATATGCTGCTGTCGATAATAGCAAGGGTGAATTAGGTGGCCGTCGCAACGGCGTGCTGATTTCACAGGATGACGGCGCCGCGGTTGCTTATGCGATCTGGAAACTGCAGGATCGCGGCCGTATGTTCGTTAGCCACAACGATCCGGTATACGAAGGCATGATTATCGGCATTCATTCACGCGACAATGATCTGGTCGTTAATCCGATCAAGGGCAAGCAACTGACTAACGTTCGTTCGTCGGGTACCGATGAAGCGGTTCGCCTGGTGCCGCCAATTACCATGTCCCTGGAATATGCGGTCGAATTCATCGATGATGATGAGCTTGTTGAAGTTACGCCGAAGAGCATTCGTCTGCGTAAGCGTTATTTGAAAGAGCATGAGCGGAAAAAGGCGTCACGCGACGCGTAAGCGTTATCGGATGTCGCCGCTGGTTCGGCACTAAAAAACGGAATCCTCGGATTCCGTTTTTTGTTTAAGCATTAAGAATTTAAGCGTCATCAAGAGCAAGTTATGAGCAAGGTAAGAGCAAGGTAAGAGCAAGGTATTCGGTAAAATAATATCTGGTATTGTGACTATAAAGCAGACAACCTAAATGAGAGTGCTTATAGTGAGCACTGTCTCCTCCAACTTCCTTATAAAGAATTGGATTCATCCCGCAACCGCAAGGTGAGCGGGATTTTTTTTATGCATTTTTTTGGGGAGCCCAAAATGGTGAAAAAGGAAACCTAAGGAGCAGATAAGGTCAAATCTCATAGTCATATACGTTGCACGAATATGGTGCGATGCACGGTGACGTAGATTAATTTGTGGTGCAAAATAGCCCCGCAGTTAAAAATCCTATCTCGATAGAGGATAGAGGAAGAGGAGACAGGAAGCCCGCATACGCCAAGCGTTTGCGGGCTTTTCTTTGGCTGCACGATCGGCAGTCAAACGCTTCCACCGGCACTGGCATCGGGCCGTTATAGTCGATCTTGAGCAAGCCCTTTTGTTGCGGGACGATTGCGGCGCAGCCACAGTACCAATTTATCCATATACAAATAGACGACCGGTGTCGTATACAGCGTAAGAACTTGTGACAGAAGTAATCCGCCAACCATGGCCACGCCGAGCGGACGGCGCAGTTCGGAGCCGGCGCCGGCGCCGAGCGCGAGCGGCAATGCACCCAGCAGTGCCGCCATCGTTGTCATCATGATCGGTCTGAAGCGCAACAGGCAGGCCCGATAAATCGCTTCCTCGGGCGAGAGTCCGTTGGCTTCTTCGGTGATCGCAACGTCGACCATCATGATGCCGTTCTTCTTGACGATGCCGATTAACAATATGATGCCGATCAAGGCGATCAGCGAGAAGTCATAGTGAAAAATAATCAAGGCCAGCAGCCCGCCGATACCGGCCGAAGGCAGGGTGGACATGATGGTAATGGGATGAATATAACTTTCATACAAAACGCCCAGTACGATAAAGATAGCCAGCAAGGCAGTAAAAATCAGGAAAGGCTGATTCGCCAGCGACTTCTGAAATTCCTGCGCGCTCCCGGTAAAAATCGTGGCTAGGCCAGCGGGCTTTCCGAGCGAACGTTCTTTCGCGTTGATGGCATTGATGGCATCGCCCAGCGCTTGTCCGGGGGCCAGATTGAACGACAAGGTGACTGCCGGGAATTGGCCGTCATGATTGACCGTCAACGGGGCTGAGGAGTGTTCCAGTTTGCTGATCGAACCAAGGGGCACCGGCACGCCGCTTGTGGACGGAACGTAAATCCGGGCCAGCGCACTTTCATCCAGCTGGAATTTCGGATCGACTTCCAAAATGACCTGGTACACATTAACCTGGGTATAAAAACTGGCGACCTGGCGTTGACCGAAGGCGTCGTACAGCGTGTCGTCAACGCTTTGCGTTGTCACGCCCAAACGCGCCATTGCACTCCGATCCAAAGCGATTTGTATGCGGGGCGCCATCGGCTCGACATCGCCGGCGACGTCTTGAATCTGGGGAATTGTTTTTAAAGCGTCCAGCATACGCGGGGTCCATTGCCGCAATTCGACCAGATTCGAGTCGCGCAAGGTGTATTGAAATTGCGTCTTGCTGACCTTTGCGCCCACTTGCAGATCCTGGCGCGCCTGGAGATGCAAGGTAATCTCTGGAATGCCTTTGGCGCGTCGTGAG
Source organism: Herbaspirillum sp. (assembly GCA_035568435.1). Lineage (GTDB taxonomy): Bacteria > Pseudomonadota > Gammaproteobacteria > Burkholderiales > Burkholderiaceae_D > Herbaspirillum. The sequence continues at coordinate 6,245 of DATMOE010000048.1, forward strand.
ATGCGATTGATGACTTCATATACAGATGAAGTGCGGACGCCAAATGGTTTCAGATCGACCGAAATGTGGCCGACATTGGTCGATGGATCACCGTCAACCCAGAAGTAGACGTTTTGGATATCGTCGTCGCGTTTTACGATATCGGCGAGCATCTGCATTTCATGCACCATCGCCGAATATGAGATATCCGAGGAGGCCTCGGTAACGCCCCCGATAAGGCCGTTATCTTGCTGCGGAAAGAAACCTTTTGGAATGTAGACGTACATGCCGGCCGTGATGGCAAGTGTTCCCAGCATGACAGCTAATGTGAGCCGCTGGTGCTTGAGCACCTTGCGCAAGCCTCTGGCATAGCCCTGACGCGCGACTTCTATCCATGCCTCGCATTGCCGATTGAACCATCCGCCGCCGTGATGGATCTGGGGCGAGAGAAAGCGGGCGCACAGCACCGGTGTGAGCGTCAATGAGAGTCCGCCCGAAATGAGAATGGCGATCGCCGCGGTATCGGCAAATTCGCGGAACAGCCGGCCGACGATGCCGCCCATGAACAGCAGCGGGATGAATACCGCCACCAGCGATATCGTCATGGAGAAAATCGTGAAGCCAATCTCGCCCGAACCTTTGATTGCGGCAGCGTGCGGATCCATGCCTTCTTCCACATGCCGCAAAATATTCTCCAGCATGACGATGGCGTCATCCACGACAAAACCGATCGAAATGGTGAGCGCCATCAAAGAAACATTGTCGAGCGTGTAGCCAAACAGGTACATGGCAGTCATGGTGCCGAGCAGGGAGAGCGGAATGACGACTGCCGGAATCAAGGTTGCGCGCAGACTGCCCAAAAACAGGTAAACGACGAATACCACCAGCAGGCAAGTCAATATCAAGGTGAATTGCACATCTTTGACCGAAGCGCGGATGGTTTGCGTGCGGTCGCCGAGTAGCACGAGATGGACCGAGGGTGGCAGATTGCGTTCCAACGCCGGTAACGCCGCCCGCACTTTTTGCACGGTCGAATTGATATTGAAGCCAATCTGTTTGTGCACGTCGATCATGACCGCCTGATGGCCGGGAATCCACGCGCTCTGCTTGACATCCTCCACGCTCGACAAAATGTTCCCGACATCGCTCAATTTGGTGGTCGCGCCATTCGCAGACGTCAGCGCGATCGCACTATATTGACTCGCGTCGAAGAGCTGATCGTTGGTGTCGAGCGTGACTGAGCGGCGCATGCCGGTCAATGTGCCTTTGGGCGTGTTCGAGGTTGCTAAGGTAATGCGTTGGCGCACATCTTCCAGCGTGAGGCCCATGGCGGCGATGCGGCCGGGATCGATTTGAATGCGTACTGCCGGTTTTTGCTGTCCGTGATAATCGATCGCGCCGACACCGCTGACCCGCGAGATTTCCGGCGTCAGGTAATTCTCGACATAATCGTCAACCGCGGCTATCGGCATGCTGTCGGAATAGACGGCGATCGTCATCAGCAGCGCATCGGATGGATTCTTTTTTTCGAAGGTCGGCGGATGCGGGAGGGTTTTGGGTAGATACCCCGATGCGGAATTGATGGCCGTTTGAACGTCCAGCGCGGCGGCATCGACGCTGCGGGACAGGTCGAATTGCACGTCGATCGAACTCAGTCCGAGCGAGCTGGCCGATGTAACTGAAGTCACGCCCGGCAAGATCGCCAGCGCACGTTCGAGCGGCGAGGTGACCGAAGAAGCGATCGTTTCCGCACTCGCGCCCGGTAGAGTGGTGCTGATGGAAATCGTCGGAATATCAACCTGCGGGACACCCGCGATAGGCAACTGGAGGTAACTGGCTACACCCAGGAAAAGCAGTCCCAGCATCAGTAAAAATGTGGCGACAGGGCGCCTGATGAACCACACGGAAATGTTCAAAGCGTTAGCCCGATCGGATAGCAAGATTTATTAATAGAACGCATTTCATCAATAGGCATAAGCGCGAATGGACTATTTGGCTGAATTGCTGCGTTTCGTTCTAGTGTGATTCAGTCGATTTTGGCAGTGCAGACAACTTTGCGTCTTTTTCTTCGACTTTGACACCATCATCAAGCTGAAACTGCCCTTCCACCACGACGCGTTCGCCGCCCGACAGACCGGACAATATGACCGTATCATCACCGGACACAGCCCCGATTTCGACCGGCGTGGACTTCGCTACATTCTCTTTCGAAACGACATACACAAAAGAATGTTGTTGCGTACCTGCCTGGATTGCCGTGGTCGGAATAACCACGACGTTTGGCAAATCATGGAACATGACCCGCACCGCGACGAATGCGCCGGGCCAGAGTTTTTTCTGCGTATTTTTGAACATCGCCTTGCAATGAATCGTGCCGGTAACCGCATCTACCTGGCTATCGATCAAGGTCAGCTCGCCGTTATCCAGCACTTCACTGCCGTCCTGGCTCAATGCCTGCACCCGCAAGGCTTGTTGCCCTTGCTGCTCACGCAAGACGGGCAAGATATTCTGCGGCAGGGAAAAGGTGACGAACACGGGCTGAATTTGCGTCACGAGGACCAGGCCGTTCGTATCGGTCGCGTGCACCAGATTGCCGGCATCGACCAGCCTTGCGCCGAGCCGTCCATCGATTGGAGAACGTATCGTTGCGTAATTCAACTGCAATTGCGCGGAGTCGATTTGGGCCTGATCGGCATTCAGCGTGGCCTGCAACTGATCAAGCTGTGCACGCGTGGCGTCGAGCGTTTGCGATGCGAGGGAATTACTTTTTACCAGAAATTCGTAGCGTTCAAGATCACGCTTTGTGTTCGCAAATTGGGCTTGGTCTTTCTCTTTCTGCGCCAAAGCCGCGCGTAGCTGAACCTCAAACGGACGACGGTCAAGTTCGACCAGTATGTCGCCGTGCTTGACATTTTCTCCCTCTTTGAAAGGGACGCGGCTGATTTCACCGTCGACGCGGGCGCGCACTAATACAGTATTAAGTGCTTGTACCGTCGCAATACTATTAATGTAGCTTGCCGCATTTCGACGTTCTGCAACCACCGACTTGACCGGAACCGTTTGATCGTCCGATCCGTGCGATTTTGCGGTTGCGCCAAATATCCCTGCTTTCGCCAATACCACCGCGACAATAACGATTGATAGCCCGACCGCCAGCCACATTGACTTCTTTGATTTCATACTTTACCTGGTTGATTGAGACGGCTTGCGTCGCAAATGCCAATCGAGTATCGAGTTGCATAATTTCGGCATGTACAACTGGCGAAATATAGCACCAAGAGCATATTGTTTGGCATAGGGAAATTAAATTTTCCCTAAGTAAGACGCGATTTTTTTGGCGAAAATAGCCGATTGGATATGATATTAAATAATTTTTAATACAACCCGATGACAGCTATAAATATTTGGTAATGTCCTTGAATTCGCGGACGGTGTCGTCTGCGTTGCGCGCACTGTTCTTCACTGCATGCTCAAGGCAATGATCGATATGGTCGTGCACCAATGTCTTTTTCGCATTGGTGATGGCCTTTTCTACTGCCTGCAGTTGCTGCGCAATTTCCAGGCAATTACGATCCTCTTCCAGCATGTCAATGATGCTTTTCAGGTGGCCTTGGGCACGCTTGAGGCGCGTGATGATTGCGGGATGGGATGTATGTTTAGTCATTTTTTAATGATATCCCCCAGGAGGGGATGTTGCAACGTTATCGAAACATGATGCGTGTAAGCGGATTTTTACTTGACAGGCTAGTAAGCGATATCTAGAATCTGGCGCATCCTATTTTATGGAGGTCCAATTTTGGACACTTGTTCTAGTTGTTACGTGGGTGGGGCAAACAGCCCGGCTCAATTCGCTTAAGCACTAGCAGACCTCCCTCCGCTACAGCCCGCGAATTGCCGCGCTGTAGTATCGCATTTTCCCGGTGATTTTCATCACCATCGCATACTCCCATCCCTTTAATTAATTCTTAGTTTTCTGTTCGCGCGCATTGGCCGCGTCAGTCAGGACTAAACGTTGTCCATGCGCAGCTTTGCGACGCATGGCGACTTGATGGTGAGGTGTTGATAATGGAATGGCAAATATTTTTAGTACGGATTCTGCTCGCGCTCACACTTGGCGCCTTGATTGGCGCCGAACGTCAGTTACGTCAACGCATGGCGGGCCTGCGCACCAACACCCTGGTGTCGATGGGCGCTGCGCTGTTCGTGATGGTGGCGGCGTTTGAATCCGATCCGCAAGGGGCGACCCGAATCGCTTCCTATGTGGTGTCCGGCATAGGCTTTTTGGGCGCCGGCGTGATC
>DATMOE010000049.1:0-12303 GCA_035568435.1 Herbaspirillum sp.
GACGGACACGGCGCTAAAATCTCAATTTTGCTGTTAAAGTTAGCAGGCTAGTAGGCCGTAACGGATGGAGTTAGCAACAAGCGCTTCCTCAGTAAATACAAAGCAGCACCTATGAGCGCTGACCGCATATAATTGCAAAAAACCGACATCTCATTCTGCCGTTTCCGCAACTCAATGCAGATTCGGTAGTCGGATGGAATTACGCACTACATGAGAAAGCAGGCACATGGCTAACATCCTGGTCGTCGATGACGAAATGGGTATCCGCGAATTACTCTCCGAAATTTTGAGTGATGAGGGGCATGTTGTAGTAACAGCAGAAAACGCGCAGCAAGCACGTGAGTTGCGCCTGAGCGCAGCACCGGATCTGGTGCTGCTCGATATCTGGATGCCCGACACCGACGGCGTCACGCTGCTCAAGGAATGGCAACGCGACGGATTGCTGAGCATGCCGGTCATTATGATGTCCGGCCATGCAACGATCGACACCGCGGTCGAAGCGACCCGCATCGGCGCACTCAATTTCCTGGAGAAACCAATTGCCCTCCAGAAATTGCTGAAGGCCGTACAGCATGGCCTTTTGCATAACCGCGAAGCGCCTCGCACACCCGGTTTTGTCCGCGCGCTGGCCACCGGCGACGCCACCGACATGCAGCCAGTGGTTTCCTACAATGTGCCCGGCAATGCCGAGATAACGAACAACCTGAGCGTGGGCGCCGCTTATTACACCGCGGCCGACAAGGCCGCCAGCATTTCATTCGATTTACCGCTGCGCGAAGCACGCGACGCTTTCGAGCGCGCCTATTTCGAATACCATCTGGTCCGCGAAAACAGCAGCATGACCCGCGTAGCGGAACGTACCGGCCTGGAACGCACACATCTATATCGAAAACTCAAGCAGTTGGGGGTAGAACCTGGCAAACTGGCTAGGAAAAATTAAAAAACTGTAACAATCACCGCGGAGGACCGGCTAACCCTGTATCGTTTTTGCAATAGACCTTGAAATACCATCGCAATAGCGCCATGTCTGTTTTCGAAGCAGGACTTTACTATGGAGCGTGCACATGAACCTGATCTATAACAGTGACCAATACAGTGTTGTCGAATTTACGCCGGATAACAGTACTGAAACGCTGCACAGCGGCGGTTATGAAATCATGGATAAATCCTTCAATCGTGAAATATTCCTGGCCGGCTCAATGGCCGAAGTCTTTCGCAAGGATGTCGAAGATTTGATTGCAAGCGAACCTACCATCGAAGATATCGATAGCTTTCTTGGCCAATATGACGGATTCATGCGGCAGTCGGTGGTAATGCATTAAAGTGACGGCAAATTCGGCAGACATCAAACAAAAGGGGCGCTTTAAAGCGCCCCTTTTTTATAGTGAACTCGATCAATCTAGTCTTTATATGTCGATCTTGGTACCGAGCTCCACCACACGATTGGCCGGAATATGGAAAAAGTCGGATGGCTTGGCCGCATTCTGATGCATCCAGGCAAAAATCCCCTCGCGCCACATCGACATGCCCGGTAATTTGCTCGGCACCACCGTATCGCGCGCGATGAAGAATGAGGTTTCCATCAATTCGAATTGCATATCGAACTGCTGCGTAGCGAGCACCAGTACGGAATTAACGTCCGGCGCCTCCTTGAAGCCGAATGCCGCCCGCAACAAATAAATATTGCCGCCCAGGTCCTGCAATTTCAAGCGCTGATTATCGGCCACGAAAGGGACATCCCAGATACTGATTTTCATGAAAATCACACGCTCGTGCAGAATACGATTGTGTTTCAGGTTGTGCAGCAGGGCAACCGGCACGGTTTCCCTATTGGCGGTCATAAACACTGCCGTACCGCCTACCCGATGCGGCGGATGCGCCAGCAGCGCTTCGATAAACGGCACCAGAGGAATACCGTCATCCTTGGTTCTGGCGCGCAACAGCATACGGCCGGAATACCAGGTCATCAGCAGGAAAAACGATATTGCGCCGAGCAGCAACGGGAACCAGCCGCCCTCGGCAATCTTGAGCAGATTGGCGGCAAAGAAACTGAAATCCACGACAAAGAAAATCGACACCACCAATGTCACCAGACCGGTATTCCACTTCCAGACGGAGCGCATCACGACCGCCGCCAGGATAGTCGTAATCACCATCGTCGCGGTCACCGCCACGCCATAAGCGGCGGCCAGATTATCGGATTTCTTGAATGCCAGCACCACCGCAACCACCAGCACCATCAACATCCAATTAATGAACGGCGCATAAATCTGACCGCGCTCGTCGACCGATGTATGCGAGATGCGCATGCGCGGCACAAAACCCAGCAAAATCGCCTGACTCGTCAGTGAAAACGCCCCGGAAATCACGGCCTGCGATGCAATGACCGTCGCAGCAGTCGATAACACGACCATCGGGATCAGCAGCCATTCCGGCACCATCAGATAAAACGGATTGCCGATCGCGGCCGGATGGGTCAGCAAATTGGCGCCCTGTCCGAAATAATTCAACATCAGGCATGGCATCACCGTAAACAGCCAGGCGAACCGGATCGGACGAATGCCGAAATGTCCCATATCCGCATACAGCGCTTCGGCCCCGGTCAATACCAGCACCACGGAACCCAGCACGACAAACGCCTGCAGCGAGTGCACCGTCATGAATTTAATTGCGTAGTACGGATTGATCGCCACCAGAATACCGGGCGCCTGCAGGATATTAAAAATCCCCAGCAAGCCCAGCGAAGTGAACCAGACCATCATCACCGGGCCGAAGAACTTGCCGACGACCGACGTACCGTGGCGCTGAATCATGAACAAGCCGATCAGGATCACCAACGACAAAGGAATCACATAGGTCGCCATGCCCGGCACAGCGATTTCCAGCCCTTCGACCGCCGACAGCACCGAAATGGCCGGCGTAATCACGACATCGCCATAAAACATGCACGCGCCGAGCACGCCCAGCATCATCAATATTTGAGCGCGGCGCGATCCCGCCACCGCAGTGCGCAGCGACAGCGCCATCAACGCCAGCACACCGCCTTCGCCGTTGTTATCGGCCCGCATCACAAACATGACGTATTTCAGCGATACCACGATGGTAATCGCCCAGAACAACATGGAAATAATCCCAAAAACGGCATCCGGTGTGAACGGGATGCCGTGTTCGGGACTAAAACATTCTTTCAGCGCGTACAACGGGCTGGTGCCGATGTCACCGAACACCACGCCCAATGCGGCCAAGGTCACTATATGTAAACGGGCCGAAGTGAAAACCCCATCTTTCGTTGCCGATAAAGTACTCATTGATATTCCATTTACATTCAAATTAGGGCGTACTTTATCCCACTATCAGCCTGCACTGACAAAATCGGATCGGATAACACGCATTTTTGTAAATTTACGCAAATTGCGCAACGCAAATCGACGGCTTGTGATCAACCGTGTTAGCCGTACAATACGCCGATGGATATTTCTCTGACCGAGCTTGAAGAAGCAATCAATTACTGGCGCCGGCAACACCCCGCGACCGGCGAAGAATGCGCGCTGTCCGCCGAAGTCAACACGCTGGCCGGCATCTACGCCATGATGATTTTCGAGCGCATCGGCAGCTTGCCGCTGGAAGCATTAAACGCCAGCGCCCAAGAGTTGCTTGCCATCTGGCAACAACAGCAGGCTTAAGCCGCCGCCAAGTCATCGCCAGCCGGCTCGCGCTTATTACACACTTATTAGTGACGACGATCGAGGATAAATAGCTATGGCAGTCAAACCACGCAAAACGCCCTCCGCAACCACATCGAACAGCAAGCCGCCGGCCAAGCGCCCGCCAGCAGCAAAAATCGCCGCCCTTAAAGCCACGCCATCAAACCGACCTACCGCCAGCAGCACCGGTAGCCTCACCGCCAAAGCGGCCATCGCCCAACCCCACGTAGCACTGGTATTACAGGGCGGCGGCGCATTGGGCGCCTATCAAGCCGGCGTCTATCAAGCCTTGCATGCACACAATCTGACCCCGGACTGGGTGGTCGGCACGTCGATCGGTGCGATCAACGCCGCCATCATCGCCGGCAATCCTCGCGAAAAGCGGCTGCAGCGCCTGAAAGAATTCTGGGAACGAGTCGGCCAGCCCGATGCGCTGGATATGCAAAAAATCCCGGACGCGACGCGCCAGCTCAATATCTGGCTGGCCACCATGGAGACCTATGTGCGCGGCGTACAGGGCTTTTTCATGCCGCGCCCGCTCAATCCATTTGCGCTGGGATTACCCGTGAAGCCCGAAGAGGCCAGCTTTTACGACACCGGCGAACTCGCCAAAACCCTGGCTGAGCTGATCGATTTCGACTATCTAAACGCGCCCGAAGGCATACGCCTGACGATCAGCGCAATGAAAGTCATCTGCGGCACGCTGATCAATTTCGACTCCCTCAAGCGCCGCATCGGCATCGAACACATCATGGCCAGCGGCGCGCTGCCGCCCGGCTTTGCCCCGGTGCGCGTTGACGGCGATCTGTATTGGGACGGCGGCATGTATTCCAATACGCCGCTGGAAATCGTGCTGGACGATGAACCGCGCCGCAATATCATTTGCGTCATGGTCGATCTGTGGCTGGCCGACGGCGAGGAACCGACCACGCTGCAAGAAGTGCAAACCCGTCAGAAAGACGTCACCTTCGCCTCCCGTTCGCAAGCCCATATCGATAGTTATTTGCGCACCAATAAATTACGCAGTGCAGCACGTTCGCTGTATGCCAGGCTACCCAAGCAACTACAGGATTCCCATGATTTGAAGGACTTAAGGGAACTCGGCAAGGCCACCACGATCCATGTAGTGCGTCTGCAATACACCGGACGCGATTGGAATATGGCGTCGAAGGATATTAATTTTTCGCGTGGATCGATCGGTTGGCGCTGGGAACAAGGTTATAACGATGCCTTGCATGCACTGGAAGGTTGCCAAAATGCACTGTTCGAACATTCCGATGCCGGCATCGTCATTCATGATTTCAGACCCAGCCAGACCGAATGCCAGCCAAGCGAAAGCGTCGCATAAAAGCAGCAAACTATTAAATTTTGCAGCGCAACAAATTTCCGTTGACATCATCAAACAAGTGCGTAGAATATCAATTGTTGCATCGCACCATTCAGCCAACTCCGCTAACGTTTTTCGCGGCCAGCGTCCTTACCGTTTATTCAGGAGACACACATGTTTTCATTTCAAGACCAATTTTCAGCTGCAACCAAATCCCATTTCGATTCACAAATCGAATTGATGAATACACTGACCAGCAAAGCGTTCGAGAGCATGGAAAAAGTAATCGAACTGAACGTCAACGCTACCAAGGCATCGCTGGAAGAATATGCGGCAACTGCAAAGCAATTCAGCACCATTAAAGATCCCCAGGAATTCACCACATTAGCGACGTCGCAAGCGCAGCCAAACGCCGACAAGGCCGTGGCCTACAGCCGTCATCTGGCGGGCATCCTAAGCTCGACCCAATCCGAATTCGCCAAAGCGGCGGAAGCGCAGATCGCCGAAACCAGCCGCAAGGTATCGACCCTGATCGACGAAGTCAGCAAGAATGCACCAGCCGGTTCGGAAAATGCCATCGCGATGTTGAAATCGGCCGTCGGCAATGCCAACGCCGGTTACGAGCAACTGGCCAAATCGACCAAGCAAGCTGTCGAAACAATCGAAACAAATCTGAACACAGCCGCCAAGCAATTCACGCAGGTTGCTGAAAAAACCACACGCGCTAGCAAGAAATAATTCAAGGCCTTCATCGGCGCTTGAAATGAAATGCCGACGGGCCGCAATGCGGCCCGTTTTTTCGTTCTCGTTTTGTCGTTCTCGTTCTCGTTTTCTATTCCACCCTACGCCAACATACTCAGCGCCACCGCCTCCGCAACCTTGATCCCGTCCACCGCCGCCGACATAATCCCGCCGGCATAACCCGCGCCCTCACCGGCCGGAAACAGCCCCTTGGTATTAATACTCTGGCAGTTTTCATCATTGCGGCGAATTCTGATCGGCGACGAAGTCCGTGTCTCCACCCCGGTCAGCACGGCATCGTGCATCGCAAAGCCGCGCAACTGCTTATCGAATACCGGCAGCGCCTCGCGGATCGCATCGATTGCATAGTCCGGCAAGGCCGTATTCAAACTCCCCAGACGAACACCCGGCTTATACGAAGGCTCGACCGCGCCCAGCGCCGTCGATGGCCGGTCGGCCAGAAAATCGCCGACCAACTGTGCCGGCGCATCGTAATTGGCCCCGCCCAATTCATAAGCGCGCGACTCCCATTGCTGCTGAAACGCGATCCCGGCCAGCGGATGGCCCGGATAATCGGCCGGCGTAATCCCCACCACAATCCCGCTATTGGCATTGCGCTCGTTGCGCGAATACTGGCTCATGCCGTTGGTCACCACGCGGCCCGGCTCCGAAGTCGCCGCCACCACAGTGCCGCCCGGACACATGCAAAAGCTATAAACGGCACGCCCGTTTTCGCAGTGATGCACCAGCTTATAATCGGCCGCGCCCAAAATCGGATGACCGGCACTGGCGCCGAAACGGCAACGATCGATCAGCGATTGCGGATGCTCGATCCGAAAACCCAGCGAAAACGGCTTAGCTTCGATATACACGCCGCGCTCGTGCAACATCTGAAACGTATCGCGCGCGCTGTGCCCGATCGCCAGCACCACATGATCGGCGGCGATATATTCACCGCCGGCCAACATCACGCCGCGCACCTGGCCATCGGCGATATCGATATCATCGACCTTCTGCTGAAAGCGAAACTCGCCACCCAAAGCCTCGATCGAGGCCCGCATCAGTTCCACCATTTTGACCAAGCGGAAAGTCCCGATATGGGGCTTGCTGACGTACAGGATTTCCTCCGGCGCATCGGCCTTGACGAATTCCGTGAGCACCTTGCGGCCGTAATGCTTGGGGTCCTTGATCTGGCTATACAACTTACCGTCGGAAAAAGTGCCCGCGCCGCCTTCGCCGAATTGCACATTCGACTCCGGCTCCAGCGTCCGCTTGCGCCACAAACCCCAGGTATCTTTAGTCCGTTCGCGCACCGCCTTGCCGCGCTCGAGAATAATCGGCCGAAAACCCATCTGCGCCAGAATCAAACCCGCAAAAATACCGCACGGCCCGGTGCCGATCACCACCGGCCGGCTTTTCAATTGCGCCGGCGCTTGCGCCACAAATTTATAGTTGACATCCGGCGCCGGCATCACCGTGCGCAGCCCCTGCAAACGGCGCAATACGGCCGCCTCGTCACGCACTTCGACATCGAACGAATACGTCAGCACAATGGCCGACTTCTTGCGCGCATCGTAGCTGCGCCGGAAAATCGTATAACTCAGCAGATCCGCGGCTGGAATCGCCAGCCGCGCCAAAATCGCGGCAGACAGCGCCGTTTCAGGGTGGTCCAGAGGGAGTTGTACTTCGGTCAGTCGCAGCATGCGCAGTCAAGGTTGGGGATGTAATCAGGGCGCTATTCTACCTCAGCAAAGGCCGGATTCAGACGGCTTGGCGGCGTTGCTTCAGTGCAAACCGAGCCGGGTCCAATAACGCCGTCAGATCACGCGACAACGGCGCCGGTTCGCCATTCAATTGCGCCGCCAACAGTTCCGCCGCCAACGGCGACCAGATCAGCCCACGCGAACCGTAAGCCAGCAAGCCGTACAAACCAGGCAAACGCGGCATATCCTGCAAACGTGTATCGCCGCTGCCGGCCAAACGGTCCGGGTCCGGCAAGGCCCCCACCAGCGGCAATCGATCGGCGGCAACACAGCGAAAACCGGCACGTCCATCCAGCGCCGCCCAATCCGGCGGCGGTTGCCAATCCGGCAGCATCTGTTGCAAATGGCGGATATTTTCTTGATGATCTTGCGCGCTTAGCGAAGCATCCGTAGCGTCACTGTAAGTTGCGCCCAGACTGGCGAAACCACCGGCGGCAGGCGTCAAGGCGGGAGTCAAATAAGCATCGCCGCAAATCACAAAAGGCAGATCCGCCGCCTGCGCCGGCAAATGCGTCACTTGTCCGCGAATGGCGCGCAACGGCAGATGCGCGGTCTGTGCAAATTGCGTCGCCTGCACCCCATTGGCCAAAATCAGCACCGCTGCATGCGCAATGCTCGAACCATCCGCAGCGAGCGCATGCCAATGCTCGCCATCGTGCATCAGGCGCTGCGCCTGGCGCTGATAGTTAACGTGCAAACGATCGCCGCAAGCACCCAACATTGCCTCGCACACAGCCGCCGGATGCAACCAGCCGGCAGCCGGAAACCACCATCCGCCGGCCACGCGCTGTCGCAGGGCGATACTGGCTTGTGCGCCATCGAGCCACTGCGCAAAGTCCGCTGGATACGGCCACGGCATGCGCGTTGCCGTCAATGCTGCCGATGCTGCATCGCTACGCGCCAGTTGCAACACACCGCAAGCCTGCCCCGGCAACATCCGCCCGACACCGCCCAGACCATCCCAGCTATGCAATGCAAACAAATAAGCAGCCCGCGTCAAACGGGACAAAGGATTATCGTCCTGCGACAGAACCGGCATGAAGATACCGGCGGCATTGCCGGAAGCCTGTTGCGCCGGCGCCCCTTGCGCTTCAATCAAGGTGCAACGCCAGCCGCGCACGCTTAATCGATGACAAGCCGCGGCCCCGGCCAGACCGGCGCCGATGACGATTGCATGTTTTTCCTGAACGGCTTGAATAGAAACGGCATCGCGACGATGACCATGATGTGCATCACGCGTATGGCGCGGCGCAAACCGCAGCGCCCGATAATCGGCGGACGTTTCGGCTTCGACAAAACCGGCTGACGCGAATTTTTCACCGATGCCATCTGCCGCACTTGCATCGCAATCACGCGTATCGATCGTCAGCATTGCCTGCGGCGCAGCCAAGCGTCCCAACCAAAGGATGATCGATGGCGCAACGTCCGCAACACGGCAATAACAGGCATCGAACGCTAAATCCAATTGCGGCAAACTCGCCGCCAGCGCCCCCGATACCAGCGTCAAAACCAGCCGCCCGTCAGCCAATACCAAGCGCTGAAAACCCGGCACTGCCGGCAACCACGCGCTGCTTAATTGCGCCATGAATGCAGCAAACGGCATATCGCTTTGCATGCATGCCGACGCCTCCGCATCAATCGCACTGGCCGCAATCCCGGCTTCAGGCCAGGCATCGATTACCGCAACATAATGCAAGCGCTCCGGCGCCTCCGAATCGCTCAGCAGCGCAGCGGCAACTGGCAGCAGCCGGCGGCCATTAATGAAATCCAGGTCCAGCAAAGTAAAAGAAGAGCGCTTGCGCCAACGGTCTTGCAAGGCGGCGATGGTAGGAATGGTCGGCATAAATTTTTTGAAGCAGCATCTATTTTCAGATGATTCATCTGCGTTTTCTGTGGGTATCCCTTAAATCTTGCCTTCGAGGTGACCCTTCGATACGGGCTTTGCCCTACTCAGGGCGAACGGTTTTTCTTTAAAATTTCACTAAAACCCCGTTCGGCCTCGTGGCCTCAGGACGAACAGATTTCCCCTGAATTTTCACAAAACTCCGTTCGTCCTGAGTAGGGCAAAGCCCGTATCGAAGGATCACCACAACAGGTAAAACTTAAAGGATTTATCTTCGGCTGTTCAAGCACACCTTGCGCCTTGAAGAAAAGTGCGTCGGCGAAGCCAATTGAATTCATACCTATTTTGGGCACGATCATACCTAAAATGGGTATAACAAAGCACCAAGGCGTCCAAGCATCACTTCAAGGCACATAACCCGGAATCATGCTCTCATCGACTTCATCGATCTGCGATGGATTCATGAATTGCTGCGCATACGGCAGATAAGCCTTAGAACGGACAAACACATCGAACAAATCTGGATCGATGTGATTGCGCTCACGGAATCCGCCCAGAATCTGCAGCGCTTCGCTCAGCGTATTGCCGCGCTTGTAAGGCCGGTCGTTCGCGGTGAGCGCCTCGAAAATATCGGCGATCGCCATGATCCGCGCCGGGATCGACATCTGATCGCCGCGCAAACCTTTCGGATACCCTTTACCGTCCATTTTCTCGTGATGGCCGCCGGCATATTCCGGCACCCGTTGCAAATGCTTAGGCCACGGCAAAGATTCCAACATCTTGATCGTGACAACAATATGGTTGTTAATAATCTCCCGATCATTGGCATTGAGCGTGCCGGCGCGTATCAGCAAATTGGTGACTTCATCGGCGCTCAACAAAGGCTGCACTGTGCCGTCCGGTCCGCGCCATTGGCGCAACGCAATCTGTGGAATACGTTCCTGCAATTCCGGCGCCATCCGTTCACTGCCGACATTGGCCAGACGCACAGCGGCGCGGTCCTCATCCAGCGCCGCCAGTTCATCGCGATACGCCTGTTCCAACGCAGCCAGCTGCGCCGCATCGGGATTGGCGCCCAACGCCAACTGCTGCCGCAGCAGCTTGATTTCGGCATCGCGCTTCATGATTTCAATCCGCGTATCGACCGTATGCACGCGATCGTAAATCGCTTCCAGCTTGGTCGACTTTTCGACGATATGCACCGGCGTGGCGATCTTGCCGCAATCATGCAACAGGCCGGCCGTCCACAGCTCGCGCCGATCCTTATCGCTCATGCTGAACGAAGCCAGCGGCCCGTGCTCGGTCTCATGCGCGGCCTTGGCCAATAACATCGCCAATTCCGGCACGTGCTCGCAATGGCGTCCGGTATGGGCCGACTTTTCATCGATCCCCATATTGATCAATTTAATGAACGATTCGAACAACGTTTCCAGCCGCACGATCAACAACTGATTGGTAATCGCAATGGCCGCTTGCGAAGCCAGCGCTTCGATAAAGCGCTGATCGGTTTCTGTAAACTGCTGCACTTCGCCGCTGTCGCCATGGCGCGCATTAATCAATTGCAGCACACCGACCAGCTCGCCCTCATGATCTTGCATCGGCACCGTCAGAAACGATTGCGAGTGATAGTTGAATTGATCGTCGAAACGACGCATGCCGGAAAAATTGAATGCGTCGGCGCTATAGACATCGGCGATATTGACCGATTTGCGGGTATTGGCGGCATAGGCGGCTACGGTCTCCAGATTCGGCGCGCCGTCTTCCCGGAACAAAGCCAGCGGCGCAATATTGATCGGATTGCCGCTTTTGCCGCCCTGATACAACTGCAGCGTATCGTTGATCGAAATGTCGAATGAGAGATGCTGACCGTCCGGGGTCACGCCGTACAGCGTGCCGCCGTCGGCGCGGGTAATGCTTTTCGCTGTGCGCAGAATACTTTCCAGCAACTGCGGAATATCGCGATTGGCGCTCAAGGCGACGCTGAGTTCGGTCAGTTTTTCCAAACGTAGCGCGATGTCGTCGGCGATCGGCTGATCTTGCACAAAATCTGCTGGCGTACTCGTTGAAGAATTCATCATCGTTACATTCCTCCGGGTCGGCCACCGTTTTTTTATTTGTTGATGGAAGAGTTCATTGATTTAAATAGCTGTATATCTTAACATCGGATGCTGCCACCGAACATCAAGCAGAGGGGACGTTCCGGCGCTAAATAATAAACTTGCAAGCGGGCAAATTACGGTATTTATAAAAGCTCGAAGAAAGCGCTTTTGAAAACAAATCAGCACAATACAACGGGCATCCGATGAAAGTTCGCGTTCTGGGATGCAGCGGCGGCATCGGCGGCAACAGCCTGCGCACTACCTGTCTGGCGGTGGATGACGACATACTGATTGATGCCGGCACGGGCGCGGGCGATCTGTCACTGGAAGAATTGACCCGCATCGATCACATATTCATCACCCATTCGCATCTGGATCACATCGCCTGCCTGCCGTTCATCCTCGACAGCGTCGGCGACCTGCGCAGCAAACCGCTGACCATGCACGCCACGCTGGAAACCCAGGAAATCATTCGCGCGCATATTTTCAACTGGAAAATATGGCCGGACTTCAGCCAGATCCCGACCCCGGAACAACCTTTTCTACGTTTCAAGACCATCTCGGTCGGCATCCCGACCATCCTCGACGGCCGCAGCATTACGGCGCTGCCGGCCAATCACACAGTGCCGGCGGTTGGCTATCTGCTCGACAGCGGCAGCGGCAGCCTGGCCTTCAGCGGCGACACCTGCGCTTGCGACGATTTATGGCAAGTACTCAATGTGGTGAACAATCTACGCTACCTGATTATCGAAGCGGCGTTCCCGAACGACGAACGCGCCCTGGCGCTGCTGTCCAAACACATGTGCCCGAGCCTGCTGATGGAAGG
>DATMOE010000050.1:0-3465 GCA_035568435.1 Herbaspirillum sp.
CCAACCGATTGAAATGCGTACCGCGGATATGCTGTCCGGTGTGCCCGGGGATCTGGCGATCAAGGTCTACGGGTCGGACAACCAGGTACTGGCTAATCTGGCCGATCAGATTGTCAATGTTGTGCAGGGCATTACCGGCAGCCAGGATGTGAAGACGATCAAGAACGCCGGGGTGCAGTACATGCAAGTCGATATCAACCGGGAAGCTGCCGGGCGGCTCGGCTTGAGCGTCGATCAGATCCAGAATGATTTACGGACACTGATTGAAGGACGCATGACGGGTGTCGTCATCGAAGGCGGCCGGCGCTTGCCGCTGCTGCTGCGCGGCAGCGATCAATTGCAGATATCGCCCGAGTTGTTTAAGCAATTGCGCTTGCCCATGAGCGACGGCGAAGCGATTCCCGTGAGCCAGGTGGCCAGCTTGCGCACCGTCGATGGCCCGGTCATCGTGGAGCGTGAAAATTCGTCGCGGCTGTCCGTGGTGAGCGCCAATGTGCGTGGACGCGATCTGGTGGGCTTCGTCGATGAGGCCAAGAGCCGTGTGGCGCAGAAAATCAAGCTGCCGCCGGGCTATCGGCTGGCTTGGGGCGGGCAGTTCGAGAATCAGCAACGCACTGCGGCCCGTTTGGCGGTGGTGGTGCCGATCGCGCTGGCTTTGATCTTCCTGCTGCTCTTCAGTACCTTGCGCAGCATCCGTCAAGCATTGCTGGTATTCGTCAACATTCCTTTTGCCTTGATCGGCGGCGTGATTGCGCTGGCGGTTACCGGCCAATACTTATCGGTGCCGGCTTCGGTGGGATTTATTGCCTTGATGGGTATTGCGGTACTCAATGGCCTGGTGATGATTACCTATTTCAACCAGTTGGTTGCGCGTGGTATCGCCTTAAGCGAAGTGGTAATGGAAGGCGCTCTGCGCCGTTTCAGGCCGGTCATGATGACCGCCTGCATTACCGGGCTGGGCCTGGTGCCGGTACTGCTGGCCACCGGCCCCGGTTCGGAAATTCAGAAACCGCTGGCCATTGTGGTGATTGGCGGCCTGCTCACGGCGACTTTGCTGACACTGGTTTTATTGCCTATTTTGT
Source organism: Herbaspirillum sp. (assembly GCA_035568435.1). GTDB lineage: Bacteria > Pseudomonadota > Gammaproteobacteria > Burkholderiales > Burkholderiaceae_D > Herbaspirillum. The sequence goes on from DATMOE010000050.1 coordinate 1,083, forward strand.
TCCGGCGTTTTGGCGTGCCGGCGCGTTCCTAATTTAACGTTTTGCAGATCAATCAAAATGACTACTGAGAAACAATACAATGCCATGCTGACGCTGGCCATTCCCATCACGCTGGAAGAAGACGTACTCGACTTCCTGCTGCAGTATCCGCAGTGGGCCGCAGGCGTTTCGATTATCGATTCCCAAGGCGTCGGCCAGGGCGCATCGCTGCGCTCGACAATGGAAAAGGTACAGGGACGCAGCAGGCGGAAACTGGTGTTTATCGTCGGCTTCGATACCGAGTTGCGGCTGCTGTTGCAGGCGCTTTCCGAAGAAATTAAAAATCCCGAAGTCGCCTTTTGGATTAGCACGGTGTCGGCCTTCGGGAGGCTGGCATGAAATATTCATCCGCACTGATAGCCCTGAGTGTGATGGGTATCCATTTCGCTGCTGGCGCCGCCGGCGTCGTTAACTTAACCACGCTATCGCCGCCGGCCATCGAAGCCCTGTCTGTGTTGCCGCCGGATCAGGTGGTGCAGCATACCTTGCAAAACATGCCGCAATTACGCTCTAGCGCCATCAATATCGACCTGGCAAAAACAGATAAGACAAAACTTGCGGCCGGGCCTTATGAATGGACCGTGCATGCCGGCACCGACCAGCGCACGGTCACAGCGACAGGCGCCCACTATCAGGAGCAGGAAGTGTCGGTGGAGCGTCCGTTGCGTTGGTTTGGTAAAGCCGACAAGGATATTGCCATCGGTGATAAAGGAATTTCGGTCGCGGAACTGGCGCATGCCGACGCGTGGCATCAAGCCAGACGCGGCTTGATGAAGGACTGGTTTGATGCACTAAGAGAACAGGCGGCAACCGCGCTTTTGGGCCAACAGGTAGAGGTAACGCAGCAAATACGCGCGATCGCCGACAAGCGTGTCAAAGCGGGCGATGGCGCGGCGCTGGAATTATTGCAGGCCGATACGGAAAGCCGCCGTGTTGCAGCTTTGTTGCAGCAAGCGCAGCAGCGGCAGGCGCAAGCCTTGCAATTGCTGGCATCGAATTATCCCGGCCTGCCGCAGCCAAATGCGCAACACCTTCCGATGCCGCAGATGGTGCAGGAGCCTGCCGCATACTGGCTCGATCATATCTTGCACGACAATCATGAGCTGCAACTGGCGCAGGCGCAGGCGGATATGTATACGCTGCAGGCGAATCGGGTAGCCAGCGAGAGGATGCCCGATCCAACCATCGCATTACGCAGCAGCCGCGAATACGGCGGCCAGGAACGGGTGATTGGCGTCAGTATTTCTTTTCCGATACCCGGTGGAGCGCGTGCGGCCGATAGCAGCGGCGCCGCTCTGAAGGCGGAAATGGCCATGGAAACGCTGGATCAAACCCGCATTCAGGTGCAAGCGACGGCGCAACGCACCGTGATGGATAGCACACGCAGTTATGAAATCTGGTCAACCATGCAGCAAGTGCAACAGCAAACGCAACAACAAGCCACCGTGATGATGGCGGCCTATCAGTCCGGGGAAAGCACGCTTACCGATGCGTTGAACAGCCGGCGCCAAGCGCTTGATGCCGCGCTGGCGGCGCAATCCGCGCAGATCGATGCGCTTGCCGCATTTGCGCGACTGCAACTCGATGCCGACATGATTTGGGGCGCGGCCGAGTAAATCGCCCCCAGAAAAAATAGCCTCCATAAAAAAATAGCCTCCGGCAGAGCCGGAGGCCAACTTTGCTGTCCCGCTTATGGAACAGTACGTTCACTTTTACCCCCATATACGCGCAATTGTTGCTTAGATAAAGTGCACTCACTGATTCAACAATTGAAATCAGTGACTGGAACAAGCCGTTGCCGATGGCCTCCAGCCCTGTTTCGGCAGACACACAGGAGTGCAACATGAGCGCCAAAAAATTCCCAGCTAACGATCCACTGCTGACCCCGGACAACCACGCGGTGCTGCTGATCGATCACCAGTACCTGCAACTGCTGACCGTGCGTTCGCATTCGAACGACACGGTGGTCAACAACGCTACCTTCCTCGCCAAAGCCGCCAAGGTGTTCAACGTCCCGACACTATTGACCACCGCTTTCGCCGAGCGCCAGGATCTGATCCAGGAAATCCAGGCTGTGTATCCCGACCAGAAGCCGATCGACCGCTTTGGCCTCAACGCCATGGACGACGAGCGCGTGCGCGACTGGATCAAGAAGACCGGCAAGAAAAAGCTGGTGATGGCAGGCCTGTGGACCGAGGTCTGTCTGAGCATGCCCGTGTTGTCCGCACTGGCTGACGCGTACGACGTCTACATTGTTACCGACGCCTCCGGTGGCAGCAGCCTTGAAGCGCACGACCTGGCCGTGCAACGCATGGTCCAAGCTGGCGCCAAGCCGCTGTCCGTG
>DATMOE010000051.1:0-4959 GCA_035568435.1 Herbaspirillum sp.
CAACCGGTGTTGCGCGGTTTCCACCAGCAGCGCCATGCCTTGGCCGACATCGAATGCCGTTACCCATAGCGCGCCGGCAGCGGGGTGCGTCGGTGGATTCAGCAATAACGGTAACCAGCCGAACAGCCCAGCCCAACGCAGAGGCCAGCCGCGCGGCGCCAGTAATAGCAGCGTGCCGGTCAGCGCGATCAGAAACAGTGTCCAGCCGGGCAACGGCGCTTGCCATATCGCAATCGGCAGCTTGCTGAGCCAGCCCAGCCAGACAAACACAAGGGAAAATACGCCATGCGCCGCACTCAACAAGTAGCCGGCCAACGGCGCCGGCAACACAATGCCGAGCAGCGCCAGCGGCACTACCAGCAAGGTGACGATGGGAATGGCCAGCGCGTTGGCAAACGGGCTGATGAAAGAGTATTGCGCGAACAGCAACATTGTCAGCGGCAATAATCCCAAACTCACCGCCCATTGCGTTCGCGTGCCATCGGCCAGCGTCTGCCAGAGTTGGCGGCAGCGCGCCGGCAAGGTTTTTTGTTCTTGCTCATCGTTTTGCGCTGGATGCCGCTTGGTGCGGCCGACGCTGGCGTACAAAATAATCGCCACGGCAGCGAACGATAAATGAAAGCCCGGCCCTAACAGCGCCCATGGGTCCAACAACAAGACCACGGCCAGTGCGATGCAAAGTATCTGGGAAGGGCTGCTGATGCGTCCATGCCAAAGCGCCAACGCAATCGCCATCAGCATGGTGAGCGCGCGTTGCGCCGGAATGCCGAAACCGGCCAACGCGACGTAGCCGGCGGCAGCCGCTATCGCTACGGCCATTGCTGCTTTCTGCGCCGGTAAGCGCAGCGGCAAAGGCATCCCGAATCGCTCAGGCATCCAGAACGAACGCCGCCATAAGGCCAGTGTCAAGCGGCCGAATAATCCCGCCACCATCATGATGTGCAGTCCCGATATGGCGACCAGATGATTAACGCCAGTGCGTCTGAATACTTCCCAATCGTTTTTTTCGATGCCGCGCTGCTCGCCGATGATCAACGCAACAATCACACCGACATGTGCCGCGTCCGGTAACGCTGTCAGGATTTTCTGCCGCAGATAAGCACGCACACGCTCCAGCGCATGCGATGGCGTGGGCACGAAAGCATCCAGCAAACGCGTCGGTGTTGCGGCGCCGATCCGCACATAGCCGGTCGCGCCTATGCCACGCTCCAGCAGGCGTAATTCGTAATCGAATCCATCTGGATTGGCATTGCCGTGCGGCCGGGTCAGGCGCACCGTGAAGCGCCAGCGCGCACCCGGCGCAATTTCAGGGACGACGTTGCCGTTGCGGCCCGCATACCAAGACAGCGATAAGCGCGCAGGCACCCGCGGCGTCACGCCATTTTGCGGCATCACCTGCTCTACGGCGAACAGGAAACGCGTGCCCAGCACGGAAGATGTCGGAAAATCAGCAACGGTGCCGATCAACGTAATGTCGCGCCCTTCCCATTCCGGCAGTAATCGGTCATGCAAGCGATCGTGCGCGCAGAACGCCGCCCAGAGAAAGCCGATCGATGCAGCACAGATCATGCATAAGGGAATGCGAGCGCGCACAATCGGAAATCTGATCAGCAAACACATCAGCATTAGTGCCGAAATCGCCAATACCGCACACGATGCCGGCGTCGGCAACACGGCCAAGGTCTGGATTGCCGCTATGCCCGCGGCAAACGCCAGCAGCACGCAGCGCATCGCAGATCAGCCCGGATCAGCTTAGGACATCAATTGAAACGGATTCGTCTGCGGGTCCAGGAAATAGTCTTTGCGCCATTGCGTGGCTTTCTGCGCCATGTTCAGCAGCAGCTCGCTCAGGCTCTGTGCGTCCAGCGCCGCCAGCGCACAATGCTGCGCCATGACCGCCCGTCCGGTCTCCGCCGAAATCGCAAACACCGGCGCCGCACCGTTGTACAAATATAAATTGGCTTCCAGCAGCGCTATCGACGCTTGCAATTCGCGCTCCGGCGGCAGCGCGCCGAAATCGGCATAGATGAACAGCAAGGCCTCATCGATCTGCTCGTTATGCAATAACGAAAACGCGACGTCATCGATATATAGCGCGCCACCATCGGTAATGCTGCGTGGCTGTATGCGTGGCTGCACCATACCGGGCAATAAACAGAACTCATCGATCAGATCGAAATACTTAATTTTAGACAAGGCGATTCCCTTCATGGCGCGGCGCAAGAGCGTTGCGCGACACCGATTTAAGTCTGATTGAAAATTTATGACGGCAGGTTTTGCGGCCGGGTTCCGATCGAACCCGCGGTAGCGACTGAGCGCCCTGCCCCGATTATGAAACGATAAAAAGAAATCAGCCGCTCACCGAGGTATCGGCAAAAGCGGCTGCAAGCAGTGTAATTGATTTTATCTGGATGATCGGAAAGAGAATTGACAGGTAGCGCTTAAAGCGTTGCCCTAAGTTCGCACGCTATCCATTAACACAGCCAGACGCGGCATTGCCGCGCGCGCATTAGCGGTCGTAGCCTGCGCCACATCTTGCGGCGTCATCCCCCGCAATTGCGCCAACACCGCACCGATACGCGCAACTTGCTGCGGCGTATTGTGCGCAGGATGCAGCCATGCCGGCGAAATATCCGGCGCATCGGTTTCCAGCACCAGCGCTTCCAGCGGCAGGCCGGCAGCCAGCCGGCGAATTTGCAAGGCGCGCGGAAAAGTCATTGCGCCGCCGAAGCCGAGTTTGAATCCAAGATCGATGAATCGTTGCGCCTGTTGCTCGCTGCCGTTGAACGCATGCGCGATGCCGCCCGGCGCTGGATGCCGCCGCAGGTATTTCAACACGATGTCTTGCGAACGCCTTACGTGCAACAGAACCGGCAGCGCGAATTGCCGCGCCAGCTTGAGCTGGGCAGCGAAGAAATGTTCCTGCTTCTCGCGCAAAGCGCCCTGCTGCAATTCAGGCACAAAATAGTCGAGACCGATTTCGCCGATGGCGACAAAGCGCGGATCGTCCAGCGCCGCGGCGATCGCCTGCTGCAGCAGGTCCAGATCGTGCTCTTCAGCCTGCGGCGTCAACAATGGATGAATGCCCAGCGCGTAGACGCAATTCGGATATTGCCGCGTCAATTCGGCCACCCGCCCGAAATTAAATGCCGCAATCGCCGGAATCACAATCAGCGACACGCCCTCCTGTGCCGCTGATTGAATCAACGCTTCCTGCTGACCGTCGAATTCGGCGGCGTCAAGATGGCAGTGGGTGTCGATCCACATGGCGTGAATGCTCAGCTATGTTCTACGTGTTCGACATGTTCTACATAGGTTTGCAGGCCGTCTTCGGTCAAACGCAATATCCGCCCGCAACGCTGCGCCAATTCGCCGTCATGCGTGACGATCACAAACGCCGTACCCAGCTTGTCCGATAATTCCAGCATCAGATCGAAGGTTTTATGTGCCGTGGTGTGATCCAGATTGCCGGTCGGCTCGTCGGCCAGAACACAAGCGGGGCCGGTCACCAGCGCGCGCGCCAGCGCAACCCGCTGCCGCTCGCCGCCGGACAATTCGCCCGGCACGTGGATGACACGATTGGCCAGCCCGACCCGCGCCAGAATGTCGTGCGCCTGCTCATAGGCAATGCTGCGCTTAACGCGGCGGATCAACAACGGCATGGCGACATTATCCAAGGCCGAAAACTCCGGCAACAGATGATGAAACTGATAGACAAATCCCAGCGCTATATTGCGCAAATCGCCGCGAGCGCTTTCACCCAGGCTGGCAAAATCCTTGCCCAGCAACTGCACGCTGCCGGCAGTTGGTGTATCCAGGCCTCCCAGCAAATGCAGCAAGGTCGATTTGCCGGAACCGGAGGCGCCGACCACCGCAACCTGTTCGCCGGCCTGCACATCGAAATGCACGCCTTCCAGTACTTTGACCGAGTAACGCCCTTGCGTAAACGTCTTGCCCAGGTCGCGGCACGACAGCACTACGCTCTTATTTTCTAAACTATTCATAACGCAAAGCCTCCGCAGGTTTAACCCGCGCCGCCCACCAGCTCGGGTAAAGCGTTGCCAGGAAAGCCAATACCACCGACACGCCGCCGATCATGTACACATCGGGCCAGCGCAAATCGGAGGGCAACTCGGAAATGACATAAATACTTTTCGGCAGGAATTGTACGTGCAGCAAATGTTCGATAAACGGCACGATCACTTCGATGTTATCGGCGATCAGCACACCCAGACCGACGCCGATGCCGGTGCCGATCAAGCCGACCAGCGCGCCCTGAATCATGAAAATTTTCATGATCGATAACGGCGAAGCGCCCAGCGTTCGCAAAATCGCGATATCGGCCTGCTTATCGGTCACCGTCATCACCAGCGTCGAGACCAGATTAAATGCCGCCACCGCGATGATCAGCGTGAGGATGATAAACATCATGCGCTTCTCGGTTTTGACCGCGGCAAACCAGTTGGCATTCTGTTGCGACCAGTCGCTGACATTCAGATCGCCCGGCAGCGTTTGTTGCAGTTCATAAGCCACTTGCGGCGCGCGCAGCATGTCGGTCAAGCGCAGCCGCAAACCGCTGGGCGCGTCTAGCCGGAACATGGTCTCGGCATCGTTGAGTTGAATAAAGGCGAGCGTGGAATCGAATTCGTAATGCCCGGCCTCAAAAATACCCACCACCGTAAATTGCTTCAAGCGCGGCAACACCCCGGCCGGCGTGACTTGCCCCTGCGGTGCAATCAGCGTGACTTTGTCGCCCAGCCCGACACGCAGGCCACGCGCCAGCTCGCCGCCCAGCACGATATTAAATTCGCCCGGCTTCAGATCGGCGAAACTGCCCTGCTTGATCTGCCCCACCACATCGGACACCTTCGGCTCCTGATCCGGCAGCACGCCGCGTATCATCACGCCGCGTAGGGTTTCGTCGCGGCTCATCATCGCTTGCGCGGCGACGAACGGTGC
>DATMOE010000052.1:0-2281 GCA_035568435.1 Herbaspirillum sp.
GGTGCAGGTCACTGCCGCTGCGGGTGGCGCCGATATGGTTTGGGTTAAGGGAAAGTCCCAGGGAAAATTGGCGGCCGGCAGTCCGGTAGCGATACGCGGTATCACCGCGTTGAAGGGCGCCTGGATGGGGATGGGCGGCGATCCCGATGCGCCTGCGGCCGATGCAAAAGGAGCTAACTGATGTTGGCGCGTCTGGTTGCATTTTCGCTGTCGCAACGTTTGCTGGTGCTGGTGTTGACCGTGTTGATGATTGGCGCCGGCGTGCAGGCGTATAACAATCTGCCGATCGATGCCTTTCCCGATGTATCGAATACCCAGGTCAATCTGATCATGAAGGCGCCGGGCATGACGCCGGAAGAGGTCGAGGCGCGCATCGTCGCACCGATCGAGCAGGAGTTGCTGGGCATTCCGCACCAGGCAGCGCTGCGCTCGCAGTCGAAATATGCGATTGCCAGTATCACACTCGATTTCCAGGACGGCACCGATGTGTTCTGGGCTCGTCAGCAAGTCAGCGAACGGCTTAACAATGTGATCAAAGATCTGCCGGCATCGGTCAGCGGCGGGCTGGCACCGATCACCACGCCGTTAGGCGAAGTCTTCATGTTTACGATTGAGGGGCCGCTGTCCTTGATGGAAAAGCGCAGCCTGTTGGAGTGGACCATCCGTCCGCAGTTGCGCAATATTGCCGGCGTGGCCGACGTCAATTCGCTGGGCGGCCTGGTGAAGAGTTTTGAAATCGTGCCGGATGTCAACGCACTGGCGGCGCGCCGGACTTCGCTGACGCAATTGCAGACGGCGCTGCAAACGAATAACAGCAGCGATGGGGCCGGCCGTCTCAGTGCAGGCGAGGAGTCGCTGCTGATTCGTAGCGACGGCAATATCCATACGCTGGACGATGTGCGCGCCATCGTTATCCAGAGCCGCGACGGGGTAGCCGTCAGGGTGGGGGACGTGGCTGATGTGCGCATCGGGCAGCTCACGCGCTACGGCACCGTCACCCAGAATGGCAAGGGCGAGGCGGTCGAGGGAGAGGTGCTGGCGATGCGCGGCGCGAATGCCCAGAAAGTGGTGGGTCAGGTGCGCACCCGCTTGCAGGAACTCGGAAAAACGCTACCGAAAGGCACCACCATCAGCCCCTTTTATGACCGTGGCAATCTGGTCGAGCGCGCGGTCTCGACCGTCACCGACGCATTAGGTGAAGCAACCCTCTTGGTGGTTATCTTGTTGTACCTGTTTCTGGGTAACCTGCGTTCGGCGCTGGTGGTGGCGAGCATCCTGCCGCTGGCGGCGCTCGGTACTTTCCTGTTGATGCAGGGTTTCGGCTTGAGCGCGAACCTGATGTCGCTGGGGGGCTTGGCGATCGCGATCGGCATGCTGGTGGATGCGGCTGTGGTGGTGGTGGAAAACATTGAGGCGCATAGCGGCGCCGGCGGGCCGGCTCTGCCGCGCTTGCACGTGATCTATCGCGCGGTGCGCGAGGTAGCGGTCCCCGTCAGCGCCGGGATGCTGGTGATCATGATCGTGTTTCTGCCGCTGTTGACGCTGCAGGGACTGGCAGGCAAGTTGTTCGCGCCGGTGGCCATGACGATTATCTTTGCCCTGGCCTCTTCGTTGCTGATGTCGCTGACGGTCATTCCCGTGCTGTCGTCATTGCTGCTCAAAGACGGCCATGCTGCTACGCCCATGCTGGTGCGCAAGCTGGAAGCGGCTTACGCCTGGATGCTGACCAAGGCGTTGCGCAATGCACGCGCGATCAGCGCCATTGCGTTGGCGGCGCTACTGCTGGCTGCCGTGTTGTTTATGTATGTCGGCAAGTCCTTTATGCCAACCCTGGATGAAGGCGACATCATCATGCAAATTGAAACGCTGCCTTCGGTGAATTTGCAGGAGTCGGCCAAGCTCGATATGGCAATCCAGCGGCGCATCCTGGCCCAAGTACCGGATGTGCGCCGCATCGTGGCGCGGCTGGGTTCCGACGAACTGGGACTCGATCCAATGGGCTTGAACGAGACCGATACCTTCATGGTGCTCAAGCCGCGCGCGCAATGGCAAAGCAAGAGCAAAGAAGACTTGCTCAATTCCTTGCGCAGGGTGACTGCCGATTTCCCTGGCATCAATTTTAGTTTTACCCAACCGATTGAAATGCGTACCGCGGATATGCTGGCCGGTGTGCCCGGGGATCTGGCGATCAAGGTATTTGGGCCGGACAACCAGGTACTCGCTAATCTGGCCGACCAGATTGTCACTGTCGTGCAGGGCATTACCGGCAGCCAGGATGTGA
>DATMOE010000053.1:0-2672 GCA_035568435.1 Herbaspirillum sp.
AATTCGCCTATACACGGATGTGGAGCATCCATCCCGACCAAATCGCGCCTATCGTAGAAGCCATGACACCTGCCCAGGACATGATCGACGATGCGGCCCAAATTTTAGAAAAAGCGCAGTCCGCAGCATGGGGACCGATCCAACATAAAGGCAGATTGCATGATCGCGCCAGTTATCGTTATTACTGGATGATCTTGCAACGCGCCAAGAGCAGCGGCGCGCCACTTTCCACGGGCGCCGCACAATTTATTTAATGCCTTATTTCCCTAGGATATTATGAACAAAACTTTTATTGCACTTACCATCTCCAGCGCCCTATTGATCGCCCCGCTAACACAAGCACTGGCGCAAACTGCGGCGACGCCAGCCACCACAGCACCGGCAGCAAAACCTGCGGCTAAAAAACCCGTCAGGAAAGTCGTTAAAAAAGCCAAAGCCCATCCGAAAGAAACAGAAGTCATCAGCGAAAAAAAAATCCCGCTGGATGAAGATAACGACGACGAAAGCAGCGAGCCGGAAATTGCCGGCACCACGACTTACAACTTCAACTGCGAACTAGGCAACAAGGTCACCATTTACAAAAATGAAGGCGACGATAAATACCTTGCCATTCGCTGGGATAAGCACATTCGCCGTCTGGCGCGCGTTCCAACCACCACCGGCGCCAACCGCTTTGAAAATCACCTGGCCGGCCTGGTCTGGATCGGCATTCCGGCCAAGAGTATGCTGCTCGATTCAAAAGGCGGCCATCAACTCGCCAATGAATGCGTACTGGCTGAACCGGCCACTAATCCTGCAGCAGCAAGTCCTAAAGGTTAATAAAACTGCTTAATAAAACCGCTTAATACAATCGGTTAAACAAAAATCGGCCGTGCAACGGTCGATCGTTTTTACGCTGCTTTTACCCTGCTTTTGCAATACCTGATACCCATCAATACCGTGCCAATAAATCTGTAATCAAAGGAGAAGACGCCATGTCCCGCAATACACTCAATACGCTGAAGGAATTCAAAATTTCCGATAGCAAAAAAGGCAAGTTTTACTCTTTGCCTGCGCTAGAAAAAAAGCTGGGCATCAATATTTCTCGCCTGCCGGTATCGATTCGGATCGTGCTGGAATCTGTGCTGCGCAATTGCGACGGCAAGAAAGTCACCGAAGATCACATCCGTGAACTGGCCAACTGGACGCCGACCGGCCCGCGCACCAATGAAATCCCCTTCGTCGTCGCGCGCATCGTACTGCAGGACTTCACCGGCATTCCATTGCTGGCCGATTTGGCGGCGATGCGCGGCGTAGCCAAGCGCATGAGCAAGAGCCCGAAGAACATCGAACCGCTAGTGCCGGTCGACCTGGTGGTCGATCACTCGGTTCAGATCGATCACTTCCGCGAGAAAAAAGCGCTGGACCTGAACATGAAACTGGAATTTCAGCGCAACAACGAGCGCTATCAATTCATGAAATGGGGCATGCAGGCATTCGATACATTCGGCGTCGTGCCGCCGGGCTTCGGCATCGTCCACCAAGTCAATCTGGAATACCTGGCACGCGGCGTGTTCAAGAAAGACGATGTCTATTATCCAGATACTCTGGTCGGCACCGATTCCCACACCACCATGATCAACGGCATCGGCGTAGTCGGCTGGGGCGTCGGCGGGATTGAAGCGGAAGCCGGCATGCTGGGCCAACCGGTTTACTTCCTGACACCAGACGTCGTCGGCGTCAACCTGACCGGTCAACTGCGCGAAGGCGTCACCGCGACCGATTTGGTGCTGACCATTACTGAATTGCTGCGCCACACCAAAGTGGTTGGCAAGTTTGTCGAGTTCTTCGGCGAAGGCACCGAATCGCTGTCGTTGACCGACCGCGCCACCATCGGCAACATGGCGCCGGAATACGGCGCCACCGTCGGCTTTTTCCCGGTCGATGACGCGACCATCGATTACTTCCGCGGCACCGGCCGCACCAAGGCGGAAATCGATGCCTTCGAAGGCTATTTCCGCGCGCAAAAACTATTCGGCGTGCCGAAAGCCGGCGACATCGATTACACCAGCGTCGTCACGCTGGATCTGGGCACCGTTTCACCCTCGCTGTCGGGCCCTAAACGTCCGCAGGATCGCATCGAACTCGGCAACGTCAAAAACAACTTCGCCGAACTGTTCGTCAAGCCGGTTGCCGAAAATGGTTTCAACAAGAAAATCGAAGATTTGGACAAGGTCTACGTCAACAACGACGGCGTCAATATCAAAAACGGCGACGTGCTGATCGCGGCGATCACATCCTGTACCAACACATCGAACCCAAGCGTGATGCTGGCGGCCGGTCTGCTGGCGAAAAAAGCGGTGGAAGCCGGCCTCAAGGTTTCGCCGACCATCAAGACCTCGCTGGCCCCTGGCTCGCGTGTAGTCACCGAATACCTGACGGCTGCCGGCCTGCTGCCGTACCTTGAAAAACTGGGCTTCGGCGTAGCTGCTTACGGTTGCACAACCTGTATCGGTAATGCCGGCGACGTAACGGCCGCCATGAACGAAGCCATCGTCAAGAACGACATCGTGGCCGCTGCTGTCCTCTCCGGCAACCGCAACTTCGAAGCGCGGATTCATCCGAACCTGCGCGCCAACTTCCTGGCCTCCCCTCCTCTAGTGGTGGCTTATGCAATCGCCGGCAGCATGTCG
>DATMOE010000054.1:0-3038 GCA_035568435.1 Herbaspirillum sp.
CGATAGGGCCGCAGAGCAAGCCATCATGGAAGTATTGCTGAGCGCCTATCCAACGCATGCGGTGCTGGCGGAAGAATCCGGCGCATCGAGCAATCTGCGCGACAAAAACGAAAACGAAAACGAAAATATCTGGATCATCGATCCGCTCGACGGCACCACCAACTTCATCCACGGTTTTCCGCAATATTGCGTCTCCATCGCGCTGCAACAGCGCGGTCAGATCACCCAGGCAGTAGTGTACGACCCTACCCGCAACGACTTGTTTACAGCAAGCAAAGGCGCCGGCGCCTATCTGAATGAAAAACGCATTCGCGTCGGCAAGCGCGACAAAATCGCCGATGCGCTGATCGGCACCGGCTTCCCATTCCGCAGCAATCCAGGCACTGAAACCGAAGATGCGGCGACGCTGGAACAATACATCGACATGTTCCGCATCATGAGCACCCGCTGCGCCGGTCTGCGCCGGCCCGGCGCGGCCGCGCTGGATCTGGCCTATGTCGCCGCCGGCCGTCTGGATGCTTTCTTTGAAAAAGGCTTGAAACCATGGGATATCGCGGCCGGCTCGCTGCTGGTCAGCGAAGCGGGTGGCATTATCGGCAATTTCAATGGCGATGGCGATTATCTGCACAATGGTGCGGTGATCGCCGGCAGTCCGAAGATATTTGCCCAAACCGTCGCGCTATTGGCGCCGTTTGCCGGCACGCCTGCACGTAAATAACGCACGACTCAATACTCGAACTAAACACGCGATAACGTCTTATTGCCATGCCATTTCTACTACGCAACGGCGTTCGCTTGCACTACCAGGTCACCGGCGAAGGACCGCCGCTGCTATTGCATCACGGCTTTGCCGGTAGTTGGGCTGTCTGGCGGCATTTCGGCTTTATCCAGCAACTTAAATCGCATTACCGCTTAATCATGCCGGATGCACGCGGACATGGCCTGAGCGGCAAGCCGCACGATTCCCGCGCATATTCGATGAGCGAACGCATCGACGATGTTCTGGCAGTGCTGGATGAGCTGCAAATCGAACGCACGCATTTTCTCGGTTATTCAATGGGCGGCCTGGTCGCCTACGGACTTGCGCGCCGGGCGCAGCATCGCTTGCGTTCGTTGATCATTGGTGCGGCACATCCCTATCTGGATCACAGTTGGGAAGTATTCGAGGGCGTGGACGGCAGTAATCCAGAGGCGTTTATTACGGCGCTGGAAACCGCCGTCAATGAGCGCCTGTCCGATGCAGTCAAAGCATCGGTGCTGAACAACGACTTATGGGCGCTGAGCGCGGCGGCAAAAAGAAAACGTCCGGCGATGGATCATATTCTGCCCGCCATCGAAGTCCCATGCTTATTGTATTGCGGCGACGCAGATGCTCGTCACGCAGCCGTTCAGCGCTGCGCCGCTGCGCTGCCTGATGGCCGTTTCGTCTCGCTGCCTGGGCTGGGCCATTTCGCCGGTATGATGCGTAGCGATATCGTGATGCCGCATATTTTGCCCTTCCTTAATGAACAGCTTGGCAAGGACACATAAAGCCAAACCAAGCCCCGCTATACACTGCTATACTTCGCAGGTGCGGTCATTTCACCAGTCAAATGCCGCTGTCTTTCGACCCTCCAACCATCGTTTGCCTGCGACTGGCGCTGCTTCTGGCGACAGGCCGATATTTCTCTATTGAGTTTTCATGTCATTTTCTGCTCTCGGCTTGTCCGATGAAATCGTTCGTGCCGTTACCGAACAAGGCTATACCTCCCCTACTCCAATTCAGGCACAGGCGATTCCTGCCGTATTGGCCGGCGGCGATCTGCTGGCAGGCGCCCAGACCGGCACCGGCAAAACCGCGGGCTTCACCTTGCCCCTGCTGCAACGGCTGTCCGCTGTTGCCACCGCCAAAATCAACGGCCATACCCCCATCCGCGCATTGATCCTGACACCGACCCGGGAGCTCGCTGCCCAAGTCGAGGAAAGCGTGCGTACTTACGGCAAATATCTGAAACTGACCTCCACCGTCATCTTCGGCGGCGTCGGTATCAACCCGCAAATCAAACTGCTTAAAAACGGTATCGACACCCTGGTCGCAACGCCCGGCCGTCTACTCGATCACATGCAACAAGGCACGGTCGATCTGCGCCATGTCGAGATCCTGATTCTGGATGAAGCCGACCGCATGCTCGATATGGGCTTTATCCGGGATATTCGCAAAGTACTGGCGGCGCTGCCGAAAAAACGTCAGAACTTACTGTTCTCAGCCACGTTTTCAGAGGAAATCAAAGCACTCGCCGATGGTCTTCTGAATGCGCCGGCCATGATCGAAGTGGCGCGTCGCAATTCGACCGTCGAAATCATCGCGCAAAAAATTCACCCAGTGGATCGCGATAAAAAACATCCGCTGCTGGCACATCTGATCAAGACCAATAACTGGTCGCAAGTACTGGTTTTTACCCGTACCAAGCACGGCGCCAACAAACTCGTGGAGCAGCTTGAAAAAGACGGTATCAGCGGTATGGCGATCCACGGCAACAAAAGCCAGTCGGCACGCACCCGCGCCTTGTCGGAATTCAAGGAAGGCAGCCTGCAGGTACTAGTCGCCACCGATATCGCCGCGCGCGGCATCGATATCGATCAATTGCCGCATGTCGTCAACTATGATCTGCCGAACATTCCAGAAGATTACGTGCACAGAATCGGCCGTACCGGCCGTGCCGGCGCTACCGGCGAAGCGATCTCGCTGGTCTGCGTTGACGAAAAAGACATGTTGAAAGACATCGAAAAGCTGATTAAACGCGAATTGCCGCGCGAAGTCATCGCCGGTTTCGAACCCGATCCGCATGCCCGTGCGCAACCAATCCAGTTGCGTAGCGGCGGTGGCGGCGGCGGTCGTCACCAGCAGGGACGCCCAGGCGGCGGACAAGGTCAGGGTCAAGGCCGCGGCGCCCCAGCGGCACGGCCCAATACCGGACCGGCAAAGACGTTCGGCGGCGGCACTTCGGCACGCCCTGCTGCGCCGCGACGCAGCGGTGGGCGCGGTCGCTAAACGCCCC
>DATMOE010000055.1:0-2805 GCA_035568435.1 Herbaspirillum sp.
TGCGCGCCGACAAAAATATCGACGATGCGTTAAAAGGTTTGACCGATTTCTCGGAAAAATATCAAACTTCCTGGGACGAGAAAACACCTCTGTTCCGCCGCGTGCATCGTCCGACCGTGGTGCCGCAATGAGTGCAGCGCCGAATGCAGCGCTGGATGGCCTGATCGCAGCCACCCGCGCCACGTTGGAAAAAATTGCCGCCGACTTTGCGCCTGCGGTCTTCGCCTCCAGCCTGGCCGCCGAAGACATGGTGCTGACCGATCTGATTCTGCGCAACCGGCTCGATATCGGCATCTTCACGCTGGAAACCGGGCGGCTGCATGCCGAAACACTGGGCATGCTCGATAAGATCAAAGCCACTTACGATTACCAGGTCACGCCTTACCGTCCCGAGCCTGCCGCCGTCGAAGCATATGTCAAACAGAATGGCGAAAACGCGTTTTACGAAAGCGTGGACATGCGTAAGGAATGCTGCCGCATCCGCAAGATCGAGCCGCTCAAACGGGCGCTGGCCGGCAACAAATCGTGGGTTACCGGGCAACGCCGCGCGCAATCGGTTACCCGCGCCGAATTGCATGTGCAGGAAGAAGATGCCGCGCACGGCATGACCAAATTCAATCCACTGGCGGACTGGTCGGAACAGGATGTCTGGGATTACATCCGCGCCAATCACGTTCCCTACAATCCGCTGCACGATCAGGGCTATCCATCGATCGGCTGCCAACCCTGCACCCGCGCCATCAATCCCGGCGAAGATGTCCGCGCCGGCCGCTGGTGGTGGGAAAACCCAGAATCGAAGGAATGCGGTTTGCACATGGTGGATGGCAAGCTGATCCGCATCAAGCCGCAGGCGGCAACAACAGAATGAGATCGACCGATCTTTGACCGCATCGACATCACGCATCATCTATATAGGGTTCGTATGAACACAGTCGTAGAAAAGCATTTCCTCGATCAAGCCAGCAATCGTCATCTGGACTGGCTGGAATCGGAAGCCATCCACATCATGCGCGAAGTGGCGGCCGAGTGCAGCAATCCGGCCCTGCTGTTTTCCGGCGGCAAAGATTCGGTCGTCCTGTTGCGCCTGGCAGAAAAAGCCTTCCGTCCCGGCCGCTTCCCCTTTCCGCTGGTGCATATCGATACCGGCCACAACTTCGCCGAAGTGATCGAATTCCGCGATCGCCGCGCGGCTGAATTGGGCGAACGGCTGGTGGTGCGTTCGGTAGAAGATTCGATCGCCCGCGGCACCGTGCGCTTGCGCAATCCGCTGACCGATTCGCGCAACGCGGCGCAAGCAGTGACGTTGCTGGAGACAATTGAAGAATTCAAATTCGACGCCTGCATCGGCGGCGCCCGGCGCGACGAAGAAAAAGCCCGCGCCAAGGAGCGCATCTTTTCCTTTCGCGATGAATTCGGCCAATGGGATCCAAAAGGGCAGCGTCCAGAACTTTGGGACCTTTACAACACCCGCGTGCATCCCGGCGAAAACATGCGTGTCTTCCCGATCTCCAACTGGACCGAACTCGACGTCTGGCAATACATCGCCCGTGAAAAACTGGCGCTGCCGAATATCTATTTCGCCCATGAGCGTCAAGTCATTCCCCGTAACGGCTTGCTGGTGCCGCTGACCGATCTGACGCCGGCGCTGGAAGGCGAAACCGTCGAAACGCAAACCGTGCGCTTCCGTACCGTCGGCGACATTTCCTGCACCTGCCCGGTCGCCTCCGATGCAGCGACGGTTGAAGCGATCATCGCCGAAACCGCGATCACGCAAATTACCGAACGCGGCGCTACACGGATGGATGATCAAACCTCCGAAGCCTCAATGGAAAAACGAAAAAAAGCCGGCTACTTCTGATGCAACGGCACACGCCGTTTCATCAAATATTTTATTAGCCAAATAAATTTATAGGTTTCATATGAACGCAGTCATCCCAGAACAAATCCAAAACGCCAGCCGCGAGCGCGGTCTGCTGCGCTTCATTACTGCAGGCTCGGTCGATGACGGCAAGAGCACGCTGATCGGCCGTCTGCTGTTCGACAGCAAAGGGATTTTTGCCGATCAACTCGATGCGATGTCGCGCGCCAAACATAAGCGCACCGTCGGCGACAGTATCGACCTCTCGCTGCTCACCGATGGCCTGGAAGCCGAACGCGAACAGGGCATCACGATCGATGTCGCCTACCGCTATTTCGCCACGCCAAAACGCAAATTCATCATCGCCGATACCCCTGGCCACGAGCAATACACGCGCAATATGGTGACCGGCGCATCGACTGCAGACGCCGTCATCATTCTGATCGACGTCTCCAAAGTCAAACTGCACGACGACGGTACGGTCGATCTGTTGACGCAGACCAAACGCCATTCCACGATTGCGCATTTGCTGCGTATCGAGCACGTCATCATCGCCGTCAACAAGATGGATCTGATCGACTACGATGAAACAATCTACAACCGCATCGTCGCCGCTTACCGGGCGTTTGCGCAGCAATTGGGACTCAAGGATGTGCATGCGATTCCGTTGTCGGCACTGGCTGGCGATAATGTCGTCACACCCGGCGACAAGATGCCGTGGCACAAAGGCCCGACCCTCATTACGCTGCTGGAATCTTTAAGCGTCTACGATCAATCGCATGATGAGCCGCTGCGCTTTCCGGTGCAATTGGTCGCACGTCACAACGGTCATGAGGCCAACGACTTCCGCGGCTATATGGGCCGCATCGAAGCCGGTGTGGTGCGCAAGGGTGATCGCCTGACTGTGCAGCCGAGCGGCCTCTCCGCCACCGTCAAGGATATCCAAG
>DATMOE010000056.1:0-10808 GCA_035568435.1 Herbaspirillum sp.
AGCGAACCGCGCAGGTTAACCACGTCAGCCGCAGTGTAATTGCGCTTGATGCCATTCCAGCGTGGGTTGTGCTTCCAGTCGTCGGTCAAAGCCTGAATTTGTTGTTCGCGGGTAGCCATGAGATTTCTCCTTTTTGTAATGAAATAGTCTGACTTGATCATAAGCGCCTCATCGCATAGCAACAATTTCTTGCTAAAAAATTTATACCAAATTAAATCTTTAATAATCAATCACTTGCAATTATTTTTTTATGATGTAAAAACGATTATCTCGACATGAAATCAAATTTTGATGCGCCGCAACCCGGCATTTCACATTATGAAAATCGCTATTGCAATAATGAAAATTGAATCAAGTTAAACGGCAATAAGCCGATTGCGCGGTTGTCTATTCCCCAGCGAAAGTCCAAAATAGCCGTTAATTAAAATTCACGGCGCTCAACCGCCGCAGTCGCATACATGCATTACGCCCTGGATATCCGCACCTTTATTTTCAGCCACTATTTCTACACGGGTATCCGCATCGCAATCGGGGTGGTCGGCCTGACATTACTGGTGATGTACGGATTCGATTTGGCCGCGGCGATGACCGTTTGCATCGGCGCGCTATGCACCAGCCTGATGGATCTGCCCAGCCCCTTGCGTCACAAATTCAATGAAATGCTGGCAAGCGTTCTGTTATGCACATTGGTCACCTTGATCGTCAGCCTGTGCGCGCCGTTTCATTGGGCTTTGCGGCTCGCGCTGGTGATCGTCAGCTTCACAGCCAGCATGATGGTGGTGTACGGCAAAAAATCGATACCGCTGCAGTTCGCCGCACTTTTCATCATGACCATCTCGATAGACAACGATTTGACTGCACCGCAAGCGCTCCGGTATAGCGCACTGTTTTTCTGCGGCGGCATTTCTTATCTGGCGTATTCGATGACGGTATCGTGGTTTCTGCGCCGTCGCATCAAACAGCAGATCTTGGCCGAAGCGCTCTTCGAACTGGCGCGCTATCTGCGCATCAAAGCCGATTTTTACGACGTGCGCAGCGATCTGACTGCGCAATTCAATCTGCTGGTGCGGCAGCAAATCATGGTGGCGGAAAGGCAGCAGACCTCGCGCGATCTGATTCTTCGCGATATGCATACCAAGCAAGACGGTTTGCTGGTGCACGTGCATCTGATCATGCTGGAACTGTACGAACAGATCTTGACGACGCATACCGATTACGCGCTGCTGCGCAGCTATTTCTCCGACAACAATGTGATGGTGTTCCTGCGCGATATCGCCAACAAGGCCGCCCTCGACATCGAGGGCATCGCCTATGCGGTCACGCGCAAGCGGGCCTCGGTGCCCAGCGTCAACTACCTGGCGGAAATGCGCGCCATCCAGTTTGAACTGCAGCAATTGCAGCAAGACAATCTGGCCGGCCAGATACCGGACGAAGCCTTGACGCTGCTGCGCATGACCTACGAGAAAATCGGCGGCATCATCGAATCGATAGAAGCGCTGCATACGGCCACGCGTAATCCGGTCGATCCCCTGCCGCTGCTGCCCGGCATGGATATGACGCCTTTTCTGACGCAACAAAAATACCAGTTCGGCATATTGCTGAAAAACCTGCGCTGGGAGTCGCCGGTATTTCGTTTTGCGATTCGCGTGATGCTGGCGGTGTCGTTCGGATTATGGGTCTCCGATCTTTTGCCGTACACGGCGCACGGCTATTGGATCGTATTGACAATCGTGGTTATTCTGAAACCGAATTACAGCATGACCAAACAGCGCCGCAGCGATCGTCTGATCGGCACCATGATCGGCTGCGTGCTAACCGCCTTCATTCTTAATTTCGTGCATGAGCCGGTAGCGCTGATGGGGCTGCTGTTCGTTGTCACAGCGGCCGCACCGGCCTTTATTTATATCAAATACCGCTACACCGCGATTGCGGCGTCCATGCAGATTCTATTGCTGATCAATCTATTGGTTCCCAGCAGTCACGCCGTCATCGGCGAGCGCCTGATCAATACTGTGCTGGGCGCGCTGATCGCCACTGCCTTCAGCTTCGTGCTGCCGAGCTGGGAATACCGCGCCTTGCCGCGCCTGTTGAACGCAGTACTGCAAGCCAGTCAAAAATACATTCAAGCCAGCCGCGACATGCTGGAAGGCAAAGTCAATGACGATTTCTTTTATCGCATCGGCCGCAAGGGTTTCATGGATAGCTTGTCGCTTCTGATCTCGTCGCTGGTGCGCATGATGGACGAACCGCTCAGCAAGCAGTATGCCGTGCGCGAAATCAACCGCTTTGTGGTGCAGAATTATCTGGTGGCAGCGCATATCGCCGCCATGCGCGTGCTGCTGCGCCGTCACGCGGACGGCTTGCCGCGCGAACAGGTCAATGATGTTGTGGAGCACGCCTGCGACGATACGATTGCCGCATTGACCCGCGCGCAGCGCATCATCAATCCGGCGGTGCCGGGGCGCATGTCGGAGGCATCGATGAACTCAGCAACAGCGGCAGCCGTAGAAAAAGTACGTGAAATTCCGGCGCTCAATCCACCCGCACCGGAAGTGGTCGGCTGGTCGGGCTGGTACGCATTGCAACGCCGCGCGGCCTTACTGGATAACGATGCGCGTGAAATCGTCATGGAAACGGATAAGATCAAACACGTATTGCGGAAGGCCTGATTACCTGATTATCCAGGGCCGCAATCCTGTTGCAATTGCTTGCAATAAAACAGGGGATTGCAACAATTTCTTGGGAACGGCGCAAAACTATTTGCACTATAGTCATGTCAGATAAATACGTCCGACAGTACTTATTATTACTGCGAAATATGAATCCGAACGGGGGCTATCATGCCGCACAACCCTGAAGACATGTCCTATCTGATGATTGAACTCAGTCTTGCGCTGCGTGAGCTGGCACACAATATGAGCAATCTCGCGGTTGCTCTTGAGAATGATTACCTGCAGCAAGCCTCGCCCTTGAACGATGCTACCCGCCAAAGCGCAGTGGAAGTAATCGACAAAGCCAAAGCACGCTAAAACGTTCTATAGCAAATCGACATGTGGAGCGGGAGAAGAGTCTCGAACTCTCGACCTCAACCTTGGCAAGGTTGCGCTCTACCAACTGAGCTACTCCCGCATATTGCGCAGCTGGTGATGCTGCGCGAGGGCCGAATTATAAATGGTTTTTAAAAATGTCGCTCAGGATTTATTGCGCATCCTGATTGCGTTTCTGCGCCGGCTTGAGCGCCTTTGTTTTTTCTTTCTTACCCGGCGCCGGCGCAGTTGGCGCGGTGCTCGCCTCAGCTAGCAGACCGGCGCAATCGGTATCCTCGGTTTTACCCATATTAATCAAAGGCACGATGGCAGCCAACGGCGCCATCACAGCCAACCCAGCGGCCGCACCGGCCTTGAGCGCAATCGCGCCTTTGTACAAACCGACGTCGGGCTGCTTGAAAGTGCCGTGAACATATAAAGGCGTGCGCAAGGAAATGACGCGCAGGCCCTTGCTCCTCGGCCGCACATCCAGCGCCAATAATTCTTTGTCCAGATTAATATCGCCGCTGACATTGACCACCGCATCGGTGGTATCCATGACAAACGAGCGCGTATGCATCACGCCCTCGGTGACAGAAAAATCGCCGGCAAGGCAATTCATCTGCACTTGCTTATCGCCGAATATTTTGACGAATGCCGCGTTGGCGAGATTCAATCCCGCCGCTTCCAGAATGAATTTACTGACGGAACCCCGGCTGACCACGGTTTTCATTTCACCGTTGGAAGTCGCCAGCAGCGCCGCCACCGAATTGCCGACACCGGATAAAGAAGCATTGCCGTTGACTTCGCCGAAGCTGGCATGCATCGAGGCCAACGTTGGGAACAATTGTTTGATCTTCAGATGCCTTGCCGCCACTTTTATCTCGGCCTTGATCGGCGTCGCGTTGCCGTCAAGTTTGATGTTCGATGTCATGTTGCCGCCGGCCACGCCGAAGTTCAGCGGCGTTAAAGAGAGCACGCTATCCTGCAATTGCAAGTGGGTCTGCATGTCCTGAATCGGCAGGCTGGCTGACCGTATGATTTTGTGGCCGCTGAATTCAACATCGGCATCCAGTACGCCCCAACTCTTGGTATCGAAGGATTCGACCGGCAGTGCTTTATCGGCGGGCTGCACGCGCGCCGCGCCGCGGTTGGCTTTGCTGGCGTTGGAATCGGCCTTCACCAGCGGTCCCAAGTCTGCCAGGCGCAGTTGTTCCGATACCAGTGTGCCGCGCAACAGCGGACGCGGTTGGCGGCGCAGATAGTCAAGCGTGCCGGCGATATCGCTGGAACCGACGGTGCCGGTGAATTTTTCATACGTCCATTGATCGCCGCCGGGCTGATTCAAGCGACCGATCAAATGGCCTTTGGTGGCGTATGGCGGCGTATCCGGCAACAGTACCCCGGTCAATGGCGTCAGATTGCCCATACTGGCGCCGGCCAGCGACAAGCGCAGGTCGATCGCCGTGACTGCGCTCGGTTTGGTGATGTTTCCTTCGACGGCAATCGCATTTTTACCGAGTTTGACGTTGCCCTCGATTGGGTACACTGCGCCCGGATTTTCCAGCGACAAAATAGCACCGGCTTTACCGCCGCCGCTCACCGGCGCTTTATTGTAGCTACCGTCAAGCGTGAATTCGAGACCGTAGCCTTGGGGATTATTGTCTGCCAGCGTATGCACGTCGGCATGCATGTCGAGCTTAATCGCGGGATCGAGATAGTGCACCTGCGCCTGCTTCAAAATCAAGCGCTGCAAATCGAATTTCCAGGTGAAAGGCGTGTCACTTTTTTTGAAGGTCCAATTATTCGCATTGTTGTTGACATCGCCGCTGCGCTCCAGCGCCAACACCAAACCATCCGCCTCCAGCTCGGGCAACACCACGGTTTTAGCCAACAAGGGCAAGGGACTCAGCGCAAACGTCACATGCTGGATGTGCGCCATCTGCGGACCGGTCTTGGCCCAATCGGGATTGCTCAAAAAAATATCGTCGGCCATCAGCCGCGGCCACGGCGCCCAGCGCCGCCATCCCGATTGGTCATCGGCAGGCTTTTGCCACTGCAATGCCAAGTTGCCGCGAATCTCGAACACGCGGCCGGTGGCCTGACTGACGCGCCGGTCGATATACGGCTTGGCGCGGTTCCAGTCGAACGTGAGTGCGAAGACGATCAGGAGCGCGATCAGAATCAAGATCAGTGCAGACAGGGACAGCACGCCCCATAGCAGGATTTTTTTAATTGCCGGTTTTTTCATGCTGTTACGACTACACAATGACAGCATTGTTCCAAATCGCCCAAAAAACCTTGCTACGCATGCTGAGGCCGCTCGTTACCGTTTTTGTAGCAAACCATCCACGCTACGACGCAAATACATAAAAATTTTACATTTTTGGCAACATCCAGCGCAATAATCGATCATCAATAGAAATGCGTCCATACAAGACCAAATTATCCTGGGGGATTGCCATGAAATTGAGTCAGAAACTGCCATTGGCTTTTACGGCCATCTCGCTCCTCGCCGCTGCCGCCGGACTATTCGGCCTCTACAAGCTGAGCCAATCGGTCGATACCTATGCAGAGGTGATCGCAACCGACTACAGCAACGAACAGACCGCCGCGTCGATGCAAGTCAGATTCAAAACCCAGGTACAGGAGTGGAAAGATACCTTGTTGCGCGGCAAAGATCCGGCACAACTCAATACCTATTGGAGCGCCTTTCAAAAAGATGAGCAAGGCGTCGCCGATCTGGCCGGCACATTGCACGCTGCATTAGCGCCCGGCCAAGCACGCACGCAGGTAGAAAACTTCATCCAGGCGCATCAACGCATGGGGATCGACTACCGCAAAGGCCTGGAGGCTTTTAAAGCAGCCAACTTCGACTCTGCGGCGGGCGATCGCGCAGTCAAAGGCATGGACCGCGCCCCGACCGAATTGATCAACGACATCCGTACCACCATCATCGCCGCAACCAAAACCCGCGTCGATGATGCCCGCGATAGCAGCAAGCAAGCCATGGCGGTCAGCATCGCGCTGATGATGATCGGATTTATCGGCAGCGTCATCGGCGGCATCCTGTTTTCCAGAACAATTTCACGGCCGTTGGACAAATGCGTAGCACTTGCGCAAATGGTCGCCGCGGGCGATCTGAGCGGCAATATCGTGGTGCACTCGAACGATGAAATCGGCCTGCTGCTGCAGGCATTGAAAGATATGAATAGCAGTCTCGGCCATATCGTGGCCGAAGTACGCATGGGCACCGATGCCATTGCCATCGCTTCCGGCCAGATCGCCAGCGGCAATCTCGATCTTTCATCCCGTACCGAAGAACAGGCCGCCTCATTGGAAGAAACCGCCGCTTCCATGGAACAACTGACATCGACCGTAAAACAGAATTCGGAGAATGCACAGCAAGCCAAGCAATTGGCGCGCACGGCGGCCACCGTGGCGGCCAGGGGCGGCGAAATGGTCGGCCACGTGGTCGAGACGATGGCCTCGATCAATGACTCGTCGCGCAAAATCGTGGACATTATCGGCGTGATAGATGGTATCGCCTTCCAGACCAATATCCTGGCCTTGAATGCGGCGGTGGAAGCCGCGCGCGCGGGTGAACAGGGGCGCGGCTTTGCCGTGGTGGCAAGCGAGGTCCGCAGTCTGGCGCAACGCTCGGCCACCGCAGCCAAGGAAATCAAGCAATTGATCGACGATTCGGTGGAAAAAGTGGCTACCGGCGGCACCCTGGTCGGCCAGACCGGCAGCACGATGACCGAGATCGTCGACAGCGTCCAGCGGGTCAGCGACATCATGGCCGAAATTTCGGCGGCAGGCCGTGAACAAAGCATCGGTATCGATCAGGTCAACCAGGCGGTCGGTCAAATGGATAATGCAACGCAACAGAATGCGGCGTTGGTGGAACAAGCCGCCGCCGCTGCTGCATCGTTACGGGAACAGGCTGGGCGACTGGTGCAGACCGTGAGTGTTTTCAAGTTAACCGAGCACACCTTTGTCAAGCTTCAAAACGTGCAGGATATCCCTGCCCCACAGGTGCAACTGACGATCAAACCTGCGATTGGCAATAGCGGGGAAAAATAAAAACCGAAACTTAGATTTCCGCGTGGAAATATTTAATGCCGACGCCATCGCCGATGGTTTGCTACTATCAAAAAAAATGGTTATGGTTGCACATCACTATAAAAATTTTGGTTTTCAAGGCGCAATGAAACCCGGGGGAAAAAAATTTTGAATGAAGACATCATTGCCAGGCTACGTGTTTGTAATGGTTTGCCGACCTTGCCGACAATAGCAATCAAACTCGTCGAGTTAGCCAACGATCCCGACACAAATTTAAATCAAATTAGCGATTGCATGGTTTTTGATCCTGCGCTTGCCATCAAGATCATGCGGGCCGCAAACTCACCTCTTTATCAAAGTCGCAGATCGCCCAACAATGTTCGGCAAGCAGTCAGTCTGTTGGGACTGAACGCTACCATCATGATCGCGTTGTCATTCTCTCTGGCCACGTCATTAAGGGAGCAGGCGACAAAAAGCGCCGTAGATAAATCGCTATTCTGGCGGCGCTCGATTTTGTCGGCTTTGTCCTGCCGGATTCTTGGTGAAAAAGCGGGTTTAAGAAATCCCGACGATTTATTTTTAGCCGGCCTTCTTCAGGATATCGGCATTCTTGTGTTCGATACGATGCTGCCGGATGAGTACAAAAATGTGATTCTTTCCAGCGCTGATCACGATTCCCTAATCGCAGCAGAACGCACGGAGTTTGGCGCTGGACACGATGAGCTTGGCTATCATTTGCTTAAGCGCTGGAATATTCCCGATCACATTGCCCTGACGTGCCTGTCCAGCCACGCCCAGCCATCCAAGGTAAAGAATGTTCCCGAGATCGCCGGCTGTATCGCTGTTTCGGGTTATATCGCGGATGTGTTTTTGGATGCCAATACATCGGAGGCCGTTTCCCGTGCGGTGCAGGCGGCATCCGATTGGTTCGAGCTGGATGAACAAGGGGTGTATGAAGTCCTTGATGTCGTCAGCGGCGCTTTGAAGGAAACAGAAAATCTGTTTGACATCAAGCTGCTTCATCCGCTCGAAGCGACTGCCATTTTGGCCGAAGCAAAAGAGGTCATGAATATGCGGCAGATCATCAGAATGCGTGAATTGGAAGATGCATTCCAGTATGACCTTCTCACCAGAGCCTATAACCGCCGATTTTTTTTAGATGCGCTAAGTCGCGAGTTTGAATTATCGAACAAACATGACTGGCCGCTCACCATCATGATCATGGATATCGATCACTTTAAAGTAGTCAACGATACCTATGGTCATCCAGTGGGCGACGCTGTTTTAATTTCGATCGTACAGACGGTGTTAGACGTTATTCGTGAAACGGATGTTTTCGCTCGCTACGGCGGCGAAGAATTCACGCTCTTTTTGCCAGGCACCCCCTTGGAACCGGCCTTAAATTTGCTGAATCGCTTGAAAGACCGGATTGCCGGCCTGACACATTCAAGTCCTGATGGCCGTACTTTTAATGTTACGGTTTCATTAGGTGTCGTTGAGCGTAAGGACACGGAGTCCGGTTTCAAACATCCAGATGAAATGATTAAAGCGGCCGATCAAGCGCTCTACGAGGCTAAGCATGGGGGCCGTAACCTCGTGGTTGCATGGACGCAACCTATCTCAGCCGCAACACCCTGCATCCATTAAGCGCCATCCTTTTACCGTTGTGTTTGCGACAGCAATGTCGTCACGGAAGAATCGATCGCGTCGGTAAACGGCCGTGGGTTGACGCCTATCAGGAGGACGAAAGCAGCCATCGCGCCGAGCATGATCAGCTCACGTTTGCCGATATCGACGAGCCTGGCGACGTTGTCGTTGCCAACCGAGCCGAAGATTGTGCGCTTGTACATCGATAATGTATAAGCGGCGCTGAGTATCAATGTAAGCGCAGCCAGCGCGCCGATCCAGAAGTTGAACTTGATCGCCCCCATGATCACCAGGAATTCGCCGACAAATCCAGAGGTGCCGGGCAAGCCGACGTTGGCCATCGCGAACAGCATGGTCAACACCGCAAACTTCGGCATGACGCTGGCGACCCCGCCGTAGGCGTCTATTGCGCGCGTGTGCGTGCGCTCATATAGCACACCGATGCAAAGGAACATCGCGCCCGAAATGAAACCGTACGAGATCATCTGTACGATGGCGCCTTCGATACCGTACTGGTTGAAAATAAAGAGCCCCAGTGTCACCAGCCCCATGTGGGAGATCGACGAGTAGGCCATCAGCCGGCTCATGTCGGTCTGCGATAACGCGACGAGGCTGCCATAGATCACGGCCACGAGCGACAGCGCAATCATCACCGGCGCGAAGAAATGGCTGGCTTCCGGGGTGATCGGCAGCGTAAAGCGAATGAAACCGTATGCGCCCAGCTTCAGCATGCCCAGGATGACGGAGGCCCCGGTCGGCGCTTCAAGGTGGACTTCCGGCAGCCAAGTATGGATCGGCCACATCGGCACCTTGACCGCAAACGCAGCAAAAAAACCGATAAAAATCAGAACCTGCGGCACAAAACCCAGTCGCAACGCATACCAGGATGCAATATCGAAGCTGTTCGATTGCCCGAACAAATAGAGCATCGCGATCAACATCAGCAGCGAGCCGACCAGCGAAATGAGGAAAAATTTGAAAGCGGCATGCACCCGTTTCGTTCCGCCCCAGCCTCCGATCAACAAGTACATCGGAATCAGCGTCGCCTCGAAGAACACGAAAAACAGCATGCCGTCGAGCGCTGCGAAGGCGCCGATCATCAATCCCGACAGGAACAGGAATGCAGCGAGATATTGGGCGACGTGTACGGTAATGACGCGCCATGATGCAATCACGATGATTAATGTCGTAAACGCCGTCAGCGCCACCAGCCACAATGAAACGCCATCGAGCCCGAGGTGATAGCTAATGTCGAACTCAGGTATCCAATTGAGACGTTCGACGAACTGTGCCGCCGCAATATGATTGTCGAACCCGGTGATGAGCGGAATCGTCAGCAGCAAGCCGACAATCGAACCTATCAGCGCAAGCCATCGAGCAGGACGCGGGTTGTGATCCGACCCTATCAATAGAACGGCGGCGCCAAAAAGAATGGGAATCCAAATTGCAAGGCTGAGAAGCGGAAACGATTGCATTACGTGGTGGAACCTTATATATGCCGTGACGAGTTGAAACAATGCAGAAGGATAGAAAGGAAGGAAGTCAGCTAAATCACGGCTGACCGGGACCGGACGACACAGGCCAGGGAATAGCAGGCCGCGCCGAGACTGCAACACTTTCTTACTTATCGCAGTATTTTGCTTGATCGAAAGTTAATAGTAGATTGATTTATTATTAACAATTGTTAATCTAAGGATCAGTAGGTGCTGTTCAGCCTGCCGGACTGCGCTGCGCCGTGCGGCCGCGCCTATCAATTTCTCGTGAAAAGTTTGCTGGCAGGCGAGGCGCGGCGGCGATGTGTTCAAGCGCTGATGAAAAAGTCTGGAAAAATAATAATGCTTAAAAGTCTGTGAGCCAAAAAACTAAAAGCCACAAACTAAAAGCCACATTTACAACGGGCTAAGTGTTTGGGCGAAGTATTTTGGCTAAATGCGTGATTTGAATGGAGGCGGGGGTCGGGATCGAACCGGCGTAAACGGCTTTGCAGGCCGCTGCATAACCACTTTGCTACCCCGCCAGGGGTGATGATGGTAAAGCTGTGAACGAGATGCACCAGATTGAATAAAAAAA
>DATMOE010000057.1:0-4684 GCA_035568435.1 Herbaspirillum sp.
TTCAGCCCGTAATTGCGTCAGAATTTGTTCGGAATCGACCAGCGCCTTGGGGCAGCCGAGCGACACAAAACCGACCTTGGGTGCAGCCGGTGTGGGGGAAACGATGGACATAATCGGAGAGGGGTAAAGGAGCTTGGAAAAGGCGCTATTGTACTCTGCCTTACTTACCCCTTACCGCCCTAATGCTGTTCAGTGCAGGCGCCGTCAGGCGGGGTATGGCGGGCTGTTGTGCGCAGTGAGGTAAAGAAGGAAGGCCGCAGGCCGGAATGACACGAACGGAGTACAACAGCCCGCCATACCCCGCCTGACGGCGCCTGCACTGAACAGCATGCCCTGCCCCATGGCCCCAGCTTATTTTTTCGGCGTTTCCGGCGGAATAAATGGAAAAGCGCCGAACATATTCTTCGACTGATTTTGCATTTGTTCCTGCATTTGAATGAACAGGCTCTTACTTTGCTCGATGTAATTACTCATCATCCCTTGCATCATCGGGCCCTGCACATTCATGAATTGCGTCCACATTTCAGGGCTGAATGGCTTGCCCTCAATAAAACCTTTGGAATTCTCACTCAGCTTATTTTGGATATCGATGAAAGCCTGAATATTTTTTTCCAAGTAAGAACCCATCATTCCCTGCATCGCGTGCCCGTAATAACGAATGATCTGGGACAGCGCGGCGCTGGAGAACATCGGTGCGCCATGCGACTCTTCTTCAAGAATAATCTGCAATAGAATGCTGCGCGTCAGGTCTTCGCCGCTTTTGGCATCGACCACTGCAAACTGCTCGTCATCGAGCACCAGTTGTTTAACATCCGACAGCGTTATATACGAACTGGTCTGCGTATCGTACAAGCGACGATTCGGATATTTTTTAATGAGTCGCTCAGACACTTTGGTAGCACTATTCATCTGACATCCTAATGGTTTGCGCAGCAATTGTTTTTGAATGAAACTGCGCAAGTATAAACGGCAAGCGCGCCAACGTTTTCAAGGTTATCGGCTTGCCCCCTGATGCATCCGCGGCACGTTTGCCTCAAAACGTACCCGGACGCTACTTTATCCCATATGCAGACCGCCGTTGATCGAGAAGTCCGAACCGGTCGCATAACCACCTTCATCCGACGCAATCCAGGCGATGATCGAAGCGATTTCCTCTGGTTTTCCCAAACGCTTGACGGGGATACCGGAAACGATTTTCTCCAGGACTTCCGGGCTGATGGCGCGCACCATATCGGTGCCGATATAACCGGGCGACACCGTATTGACCGTCACGCCTTTGGTCGCCACTTCCTGCGCCAACGCCATCGAGAAGCCGTGAATACCGGCCTTGGCGGTCGAATAATTCGTTTGGCCGAATTGCCCTTTTTGACCATTCACCGATGAGATATTGATGATGCGGCCCCAGCCGCGCGTGACCATGCCTTCGATCACTTGCTTGGTCACATTAAACAAAGAATTCAGATTGGTGTTGATCACAGCATCCCAATCCGCTTTCGTCATTTTGCGGAATTGGCCGTCGCGGGTAATCCCGGCGTTGTTCACCAGAATATCGACTTCGCCGATCTCGGCGCGCACTTTGGCAAAGGCGGCTGCGGTCGACTCCCAATCCGATACATTTCCTTCGGAAGCGTGAATATCGAATCCTTGCGCGCGCATGTCGGCCAGCCAGGATTCCTTGCGGGTGGAATTCGGCCCGCAGCCGGCCACAACCGTATAACCATCCTTGCACAAGCGCGCACAAATCGGCGTACCGATACCACCCATTCCACCTGTTACGTAAGCGATTCGTTTTGTCATGGCTTGTCTCCTGGTTGATCGGCTTTAAATTCCCGGCTCTAAATTGCTTTCACTCTGACGTAACGCCCCGGCGCCGGCTCGATGACCGGATACGCTGCGGCGCCCAGCGCACGCGGTGGCGCGATCTGTTTTCCTGCATGCCGGGCAAGAAACCCGGTCCACGCCGGCCACCAGCTACCGGCATGTTCGGTCGCACCCTGCAGCCAGTTATCCGCATCGGCCGTGTGCGCCGGGTTGGTCCAATAGCTGCGCTTGTTTTTGCGCGGTGAATTAATCACGCCGGCAATATGCCCGGAAGCGCCGAGCACGAATTGATTGGCGGCCGGCTTTTTCGGATTGAGCAAACCGGTCGAGGCGTAGGCGGTTGCCCAAGGCACGATGTGATCTTCGCGCGACGCAAAAATGAATGCCGGCGCATCGATCCGGCGCACATCGACCGGCGTGCCGCCGATCTGCAGCCGTCCCGGCTCCTTCAAGGCATTTTCCAGATACATTTGGCGCAGGTAATAACAAAACATCGGCCCCGGCAGATTAGTGCTATCGGCGTTCCAGTACAGCAAATCCAGCGCCGTCGGCGCCAGGCCTTTCAGATAATTCGACTCAACGTAATTCCACATCAGATCGTTCGGACGCAAGCTGGAAAATGCCGTCGAGAAATCGCGTCCTTTCATCAAGCCGCCATGACCGATCGCCTGCTCCCGCAGGGCGATCTGCATGTCATCGATATAGACTTCGATTGCGCCTATATCGGAAAAATCCAGGAACGAGGTCAATAAGGTCAGGCTGGCAATCGGCTTTTCGCCACGGGCATACAGCACCGCCAATGCACACGAAAGCAAGGTGCCGCCGATGCAAAAACCCAAAGCATTGATCTGATCCTGTCCAGAAATCTCCTGCACGGCATGCAATGCGGAGATCACGCCATCCTGCACATAATCGTCCCAAGTCGCGTTTTGCACTGTCGCGTCGGCATTGCGCCACGAAATCAAAAATACCTGATTGCCTTGTTCGAGCGCATACCGCACCAGCGAATTGTGCGGCTGCAAATCCAGGATATAAAACTTGTTGATGCAGGGCGGAACGATCAGCAGCGGCTTTTCAAAAACCTTTGCCGTCAGCGGCGTGTACTGAATCAGTTGAAACAAATCATCTTCGTAGACCACTGCGCCGGCGGTCGCGGCAACATCCTTGCCGACTTCAAACGCGCTTTCGTCGGTCAGGGATATGTGGCCCTTTTGCAGATCGGCCAGCATTTGCACCAAACCCTGGGTCAGGCTTTGGCCTTGGGTATCGATGATTTTTTGCTGTGCTTCGGGATTGGTCGCCAGGAAATTGGCGGGCGACATGGCGTCGATCAATTGCCGGACTGAAAAGCGGATCCGCTGCCTGGTTTTTTCAGGCGCCTCGACCGCTTCGGCAAGGGCATTCAGAAAAGCAGCATTCAATTGATAGGCGGCGGCCTGAAATGCGGAGAGCGGGTTGGCATGCCAGGCCGGCGCCGACAAGCGCCGGTCGCTGATGCATGGCGGCTTGGACGCCATCATATCCCGCCAGAGCTCGGTGAATTGCCGTGTGTAATCGTTTTGCAACGCAGCCATTTTTCCGGCATCGAGTTTGATGGCCAGCGTTTTAAACAACGCTTCGAACGCCTTCGAATCCGCTGCGGAATTTGCTACCGTGCCCGGTACTACAGCCGAAAACTGCGCTAACCATCCGTTAAGGAAGAAATCTGAATGATCCGAATTTGTGCTCACAGCGTTGTTTTCGCGTATCGTTATGGTTTGTCTTCAAGTATGGAAGCTATGGTTATCGTCGCAATCGCATGGCTCTATGTCGTCTTTATGATGTCGATCACCGAGCACACTGCCGTTGCTGGGGTTATGACATTTTTGTTCTACGGCGTGTTCCCTTTGACAATTGTTTTATACCTGATGGGCACACCGCAACGCAAGCGGAATCGACAATTGGCGGAAAAAAACAAAGCGTCTGCAGTCCAGGCTGCAACCCAAGCTGCAACCGCCGGCGCATCCTCCGAATCCGCTGCCGATCCCTCGCCCAGGACCGGGACTTAACAACGCCACAGCCTCGCGGTAACCTTGCAGTAACCCTCTTATATCTTGTAATAAACTATCTCGACAAAACCGATATTGTTCCGGTATCGTTTATCTTGAGCGCATTTTGAACAGCTTTACCGCTCTATTATTTCCCAATTACCCGAAAGAAAAGCATGCAGAAACTGACAGTAATCGCACTGAAATCCGTTACCGGCCTCGCCGTTGCATTGGCGTGCATGAACGCGCAAGCTGCCGACTGGAAGCAAATCGGCGGCACCGATGCCGCCGAACTATCGATCGATGAGGCTTCGATCACACAAAAAGGCGATATCCGGCAAGCATGGTCGATGTGGAATTTTAAAGACGCGCGTCCAAACAATGAGGCTACGTTTCCGGCATTGAAGTCATATAAGGACTTGAATTTTTATAACTGCAAAGATCAAACCATGCGTCTGGCCGGAGAAATCATTTATGCCGACAATAATGGCATGGGCGACCACCGCGATCATTCCGATGCGCTCAAAAACACGCAATTCGCCAAACCGGCCGCAGGCACCGTGGGCGAAATCATGCTTAACGATGTTTGCTCCGCCGATCTAGCGAAGAAGCCGAAGAAAAAATAAAGGCAACGGCGCTAAGCGATCCAGATCAGCGAAGCAAAACGCCCCGTAACGCCGTCGCGCCGATAAGAATAGAAACGCGCGGCATCGCTGACCGTGCAGAAACCGCCGCCTGAAATGTGATCGACGCCGGCTTCAGCCAACGCCAGTCTGGCCAGACCGTAGATATCCGCCAGATATTTACCGGGGCTCGCGGCCAATGGCGTGAAAGCC
>DATMOE010000058.1:0-3473 GCA_035568435.1 Herbaspirillum sp.
CGAACTATCTGAGGCAAATCGCCGATTGACAAACATAACGGTGTCTTTACCTCACTGCGTACAACCGCCCGCCATATTCCTGATCGAAGAGGCAGGTCGGCATGTTGAAAGAAAAGCGTTCGTCGGCGTAATAGTGTGAACGTGTCCCTTAGCGCTGCGCTTTGCCGGTGGCTGTTGTGCGCAGTGAGGTAAAGGGGGAAGTGGCCGTAGGCCGCTGGAGGACACGAACGGAGTACGACAGCCGCCGGCAAAGCGCAGCGCTAAGGGACAATCTCCGAAATACCAGTTGTGTTGCAGATCCGCTTATGGCGCCGCGCTCGGCACATGATCGCGGTAGCGATCCCAGTGCGAAGCCAGCTCATTAACCACCGGGCTGCCTACTTTGTAAGCGGCTTCAAGCGAAGCAATATAGGCTGACAATGCATCGTCTTCAGACGATTCGGCGGCCAGCAATTCGGCCGCGGTTTCACCCTTGGCAGGCACGGTGTAATTCGATCCGGTGCGCAAGACCAGCACACGGTCGAGCTGGACCTTTTTGGCCTGTGCCAGGAACGTCAGGGATTGCAGCACGCCATCATCTTCCATCGCCGTCGTAGTTGCCGTGCCCTTGCCGCCGGTCCAATATTTCACCCATTGCTCGGCCATGGTGTTCATGCGCTCACCCAACCACCAGTTCGACGCCGCGATCTCATCGCCACGCAGCACGAAAGGCGGATGCTGCGCCATCGGATAATCTGGATAACGCGCCCGGATGGCTTGCAGTTCCGGCGTGTCGTCCAACTTCACGTCCTTGGTGCGCTGGTAAGCCCAATTCACCAGGCCCGCATTCAGATGATGTCCCATGACGGCATTGAAACCGTTGAGCTCCGGCGTCGGCAATTCGTAGGGTTTCTTGCGTCCCAACGGCACGATACCGGTCGACCAGTCGGCCGGTATCTCGCGCGCATCGATTTCAAATTTCAGGTCGCCGTCGATGACCCACTCCGCCCAGGCCGCCGATCCGACCGAGGCGACATTCGGATCGATGCCGGCAATGGCCGGCACGATCCAATAGGCATGCGACAGGTCGAAGCGCGGATCCATGCCCAGCGCCATGATCGAAGCCGCGCCGCGCAAGGCACCCTCGCCGGTCACGATTCCCAACACCTGCTTTTCGGGGTTGTAGCGCAGCGCCCGGTAGCCTTGCGGAAAAGCGATGGTCTTCGGCAGCGGCAGGCGTTCCACCCAGTTCTGGAATTCGCCGGGCTTGTCGCCGGTATCCTGCCCCAGTTCAAACGTGGTAACGACTACTACCCGCACCGGCAGCGGCAGCGGTTTTAGATCGGCCGCCTGCGTTGCAAGATGCATTGCCGACAGCAGCGTGAAAAGAGAGATCACACGTAAAAAAGGTTTCATGTCCAGGGTCGTCACTTTTTAAATTTTGCGTTCTGGTTAATTAACGAACTGCTCATTACCGACGATACCGATCTTGGTAACGCCCAACCGCTGCGCCGAGGCCATGACGGCTGCGACCGATTTATATTCCACCAGCTTGTTCGGACGCAGATGCACTTCATCCACATTACCGCCCGCCACAACCGCCCGCAACTTGCCTTCCAGTTCGGCGCGGCTGGCCACCGCCGCACCGTTCCATGAGATCGTTCCCAGCGGATCGATATCGACCGTATCGACCATCGGCGGGGCCGATGGCGGTGGCGGATTGCCGGTCGGCATATTCAGCTTGATCGCATGATTCTGGATCGGAATGGTAATGATCAGCATGATGATCAACACCAGCATGACGTCGATCAGAGGCGTCATGTTCATTTCCATCATCGGTTCAGGATCGTTGGCGTTGCCGCCGGAAGAACCACCGTTCATAGCCATACTGTGCTCCTGTTATTGACGCGCGGGCGGTTCGGTAATGAAACCGATCTTGGCAATGCCTGCCCGTTGCGCGGTGTAGATCACCCTGCCGATATATTCGTATTTGGTCTGCTGGTCGCCGCGGATATGCAGTTCCGGCTGCGGCGTCTTCACCGCCACTTCCTTGAGCTTGGACAGCAAGGCGTTGGCATTGGGCACCCGTTGCTCGTTCCAGAAAATATCGCCCTGCTTGTTCACCGCAAGATTGATGTTTTGCGGCGTCGTCTTGTACGGCTGGTCGAACTCATTGGGCAGCTTCACCGGAATTGTATGCGTGACCACCGGAATCGTAATCAGGAAAATAATCAGCAGGACCAGCATGACATCAACCAGCGGCGTCGTATTGATCGTGCCGATCACTTCATCTTCATCGCCATCGGAACCGAGTGCCATCGCCATGATCAGCCAGCCTTTTTATTGAGGCCGACCACCTGTCCGGCCGAGCTGGAAGACATCACGCCGCTCAGCAGCACCGAGTGCAGGTCGCCGCTGAAGGAACGAATTTCTTCCATCGCCCGCTTGTTGCGGCGTACCAGCCAGTTGTAGCCCAGCACCGCAGGCACCGCCACGGCCAGACCGATGGCCGTCATGATCAGCGCTTCACCCACCGGACCGGCCACCTTGTCGATCGATGCCTGGCCGGCAATGCCGATGGCCGTCAGCGCATGGTAAATGCCCCATACGGTACCGAACAGGCCGACAAACGGCGCAGTCGATCCGACGGTGGCCAGAAAAGCCAGGCCGTCCTGCAGACGGCTTTGCACTTTTTCCACCGCACGCTGGATCGACATGGTGATCCAGGTATTGAGATCGATTTTTTCCAGCAACGCGCCATCGTGGTGTTCGGTGGAAGTGCTGCCGGTCTGGGCGATGAAACGGTAGGCGCTGTTAGGCTGCAGGCCGGCGATGCCGGCATCGACGCTGGCGGCTTTCCAGAATGTCTGTTGGGCGTTTTTAGCCTGACCCATCAGTTTCATTTGCTCGATCAGCTTGGTGATGATGATGTACCAACTGCCCATCGACATCAGCACCAGGATGATCAGGGTGGCGCGGGCAACGAAGTCGCCGTTGTTCCACAACGCGTCCAGGCCGTATGGATTGTTGACGACTTCCTGGGTAGCCGGCGCCGGCGGCGGGGCCGAGGCATCAGCCACGGACGGAGCCGCCGTGGCTGCGGCGGCGGCAGCGGTGGTGGTTACTGGCGCAGGTGTTTGCGCCATCGCCAGCGGCGCGGCGACTGTTGCGGCGGAGATCATCAACGCGATGATCAGGGCGGATAGTTTGCGAGGGATTGACATACTAGTACTCCAAAATTGATAAAGTAAATTTCCGTATTGGCGGGTGTGCAACGACGCGCCTACTGAAGCTTCCAGACATACTGAATTCTTGCCGTGGACTGTATGGCTTGCCCATCGCTCATCGCCGGCGTGAAATGACAAAGACTCCATGCTTTCTGCGTGACCCGGTCCAGATCCCCAAAGCCGCTGCTCTTTTCCACCACGGCGTCGATCACACTGCCGTCGGCGCCGATGGTCAGCTTGACGTCCACAGTGCCCTCTTCGCCATTT
>DATMOE010000059.1:0-18290 GCA_035568435.1 Herbaspirillum sp.
CGGCGCGACTTTCCTGACCTTTTCGGATTACAGCCGCAATGCCTTGCGGATGGCCGCGCTGATGAAATTGCGCTCGATTTTCGTCTTCACGCATGACTCGATCGGCCTGGGCGAAGACGGTCCGACCCATCAATCGGTGGAGCATGTCTCCAGTTTGCGTTTGATCCCGCAGCTCGACAATTGGCGTCCTTGCGACACCGTTGAATCGGCCGTGGCTTGGGAGCAGGCGATCAAGCGTCACGATGGTCCGAGCACGCTGATTTTCTCGCGTCAGAATCTGCCGTTTCAGCCGCGCAGCGCGGCGCAGATCGCCGATATCCGGCGCGGCGCTTACATCTTGCGCAACGCAGCCGATGCCAAGGCCATCCTGATTGCCACCGGTTCTGAAATCGAATTGGCCAACAAAGCCGCCGACGCACTAGCCGCCGAAGGCATCGCGGTGCGTGTGGTATCGATGCCCTGCACCGACGTATTCGATCGTCAGGACGCCGCTTATAAAGCCAGCGTGCTGCAGCACGGTTTGCCGCGCGTGGCGATCGAGGCCGGCGTTACCTCGTTCTGGTACAAATATGTCGGCCTGGAAGGCGCTGTGGTGGGGATAGACAGCTTCGGCGAATCGGCGCCGGCGGGCGCACTATTCAAGCATTTCGGATTCACTGTGGAAAATATTGTGTCCAAGGTCAAGCTGGTATTGGCTTAAAAAACGATTTTAAAAAAGAAACCGACTGCGAAAAACGCGGTCGGATGAGACCGCAAGATTATTTACTAAGGAGCCAGCATGACAATTAAAGTCGCAATCAACGGTTATGGCCGCATCGGTCGTAATATTCTCCGCGCGCACTACGAAAGCGGTAAGAAACACGACATCGAAATCGTAGCGATTAATGATCTGGGCGATCCAAAAACCAATGCGCATCTGACGCAATACGATACTGCGCACGGTAAATTCCCCGGCACGGTGACTGTCGATGGCGACTCGATTGTGGTCAATGGCGATCGCATCAAAGTACTGGCGCAGCGCAATCCGGCCGAATTGCCTTGGCGCGAGCTGGGTGTGGACGTCGTGCTGGAATGCACCGGATTTTTCACCACCAAAGCAAAAGCCAGCGCGCATATCGCTGGCGGCGCCAAGAAAGTCATCATCTCTGCACCGGGCGGTGCGGATGTCGACGCCACCATCGTATTCGGCGTCAACCATAAGGTATTCAAAGCAAGCGACACGGTTATTTCCAATGCGTCGTGCACTACCAACTGTCTGGCGCCGCTGGTGAAACCCTTGCACGACAAGATCGGCGTGGTCAACGGCTTGATGACGACCGTTCATTCCTATACCAACGATCAGGTGCTGACCGACGTGTATCACGAAGATCTGCGCCGCGCCCGTTCGGCGACCCATTCGATGATCCCGACCAAAACCGGTGCTGCCGCGGCGGTCGGTCTGGTGCTGCCGGAACTCAACGGCAAGCTGGATGGTTTTGCCATTCGCGTACCGACCATCAACGTATCGATCGTCGATCTGTCGTTCGTGGCTGCCCGCGATACCTCGGTCGATGAAGTCAACAAGATTTTGAAAGACGCGTCCGAAGGTTCGTTGAAAGGCATTCTGGCCTATCAAACCGAACCGCTGGTATCGGTCGACTTCAACCACGACCCAGCCTCATCGACCGTCGATGCCGCGTTGACCAAAGTCTCTGGACGTCTGGTCAAAGTTGCTTCCTGGTATGACAACGAGTGGGGCTTCTCGAATCGCATGCTCGATACGACGGTGGCATTGATGGCCGCCGCAAAATAAGCGTAGTCGACGCTTGCTGAAAACCCCGCAAATTGTTTTGCGGGGTTTTTTTATAGCGAAACCGCGCAGCCCAAGCTTTCCCAAAACTGGCGATCTTCCTCAAACGCCTACAACAGCCAATGGCGAAATGCAATGACATTGGGGACCGAATGATGCAGTTCGGGGTACACCAGCCAATACGACTCGGCCAGCGGCAGCGTGCGCAGCAGCGGCACGATCAAGCGTTCGTGCATCAGATCGCCGACTGCCAGCGATGCTCTGGCCAGCGCGATGCCCTGTGCGGCAATGGCGGCATCGACCGCCGCGCTTTCCTGATTAAATACAATGCCGCGCTCGGCCAAGGCACGCGGCAGATCCTGTGCTTCAAACCAGTCGGCCCAGGCGCGGCGGTCATGCACATGCAGCAGCGTATGTTGCGCAACTTCGCTGGCGGTGGCCATCCGGCCCCATCGCGGCGCGCATACCGGCGCCAGAAATTCCTGGCCCAGTCTGGTGCGGCGCAGCCCGGACCAAGCGCCCCTGCCGTAGCGGATCGCCAGATCGATTTCTTCATCGATAAAATTGACCTGGCGCTGTCCCAGATCCAGCCGCAAATCCGCGACTGGATGTTGTGCGGAAAATAATCCCAGCCGGGGCACCAGCCACTTCGCTGCAAAATTGGGCGAGGTGGAAATGACCAGCCCTTGCGTATTGCGCTGCCGATACAGGCTTTGCGTGCCGCTTTCGATGCGGTCGAAAGCCTCCGCGATCGTTTCCAGATAGCGCGCACCGACTTCTGTTAATTCCAATTGATTATGCAATCTGTCAAATAATTGCAGAGAGAGTTCTTCTTCCAGCGATTTGACCTGATGGCTGATCGCGCCTTGCGTGACGCTCAGCTCTTGCGCCGCCAGCGTAAAGCTTTGATGGCGCGCCGCCGCTTCGAAGGCTCGCAGCGAGTTCAGGGAAGGTAATTTGCGCGCACTCATGGCCGTATGAAAAATATTGGGGCTAGTCTGAGGAAAAATGCTTTGCAAGGCAGCGTTATGGAAACTTATCATAAATCGGCGGTTTTATCAGGATCGCTTTTTATGGTTCATCAGGGTTTTCTGTGGGTATCTTTGAATTTTGCCTTCGAGGTGACCCTTCTAATTACCTTGTCGTTTATTTTCCTACATCGGTTTCAGCATTTCGCTTCTGGCTGCAGGTAAGTCGTTTCTTTAGCATAAATGCCCGGAAGTAAACGCGAAACCGAAAGGAGCTGAAAATGCGACAACAGGCACAGAACAGCAAACGGACTCGTCAATACGAACACATCAAGGAAAGCGCATTACACAGGGGCGAATCGGAGAAACGCGCCAAGGAGATAGCAGGCCGCACGGTCAATAAGGTGCGCGCCCAGCAGGGTGAATCCAAGACTGCCAGCAAGACTTCATTGAACGATATGCCGCCATCGCGCCGCGGCGGCCAGCGCTCCCATAGCGGCGCCGAAGGGCGTACTTATGCACAACTGTATGCGGAAGCACGTACTAAAAAGATCAGCGGTAGATCGGGCATGAACAAGGCCGCGTTATTGAAAGCGCTTGGGTAAAGGAATTAAAACTGTGGCGAAATTAAGTCCGCCTGGCGGCCTTAATTTCGCAACAATCTCTACATAACGGTATTAAGTGTAGTAGTCGCGATCTGATCCGACACTCGCGGTAAGGGCAGCTACTGGCTGATTGCAGACAGAGAGTTCCACTGCAATGCCGGCCCTTACCGCGGCGTGCCGAAGTCCTGAACCCAATACACGCGCATGCCGTTATCATTAAAAGCGAAGCCGGCGCCGATGTCGGTAAACGCGCTGTTCATCAGGTTCGCACAGTGCCCGGGGCTTTTGAGCCAGCCGGCGATGGCATCTTCGATCGAGGGCTGTCCGGCAGCGATGTTCTCCCCAGTTGTTCGGAATGCGTAGCCCGCGCGTGTGACGCGTTGCGGGAGAGTCGAGCCGTTGTGGCCGGTGTGGCTGAAGAAGCCGTTGGCGGCCATGTCCGCCGCATGCAGCGCCGCCGATCTCGCCAGCAACACATTCCAGCTGAGCGGCCGTGCCGAGTCGAAGTGTCTGGCGCCGCAGTTGCGTGCCTGGCCACGCGCGTCGTTGACCAGCCTCAGCATGCGTTCGGCCAGTTGCTGGCGCGTCAGATCCAGTTTGGGCGCCAACTGTGGTGAGGCCAGCACGATCCATATCCGGTTGCCGCTTTCATAAGAACCGGCTTCCGATAGTTTCGGCATGGCAAGCTGGGCGCAAAACCGGCTCGCGAGCAGCGATTCGAGTTGCTCGCGCCAGCCTTCTCCGGTAAGGATGACGACCTGCGCTTCGGTCGCGCCATACCCAGCAGACTTGAGCGCGGCAGTGAGCGATGCGCCACGCGCAAGGTGGGATGCTGTGAGGTCGAGCGCGCCTTGCTTGACCAGTGGCGGCGCGTGGGCGGTGCAGGCGCCACCGGGGGCGCGCAGGCGGTTCACAACGCGCACCACATCATCGGTCTGTGCATGTACATAGGGAGCCGCAGCCAGAGCAGCACAAAGCGCAATTCGGAAAATTGGTTTCATCAGTCTGTGTGCCCAGTTAATAATGACCGCTGTGGAGAAATATTCAGGCTGAACATCGGCAATGGAGACGAATGTCGAACGGCAGCGCATGGCCAATATAGGCTAACCGGGTTATTTAGCGAAATCACGCAAAAAAATTGTTTTGGCTAATCTTATAGTTGATAATTGTCGCCATGAACGATACTCCACACCGCCCCCCACTTCCCGATCGGCTCTCAATCGATCCTCGTAGCCCTTACTACAATGCCGCCATATTTGAACATGATGTTGGTATTAAGCTTAACGATAAAGAACGCTTCGATGTTGACGAATATTGCATCAGCGAGGGATGGATTAAAGTCCCGGCCGGAAAGGCGCTAGATCGGAAGGGCAATCCCTTAACGATTAAAGTAAAAGGCAAGGTCGAACCTTTCTATCGGTAGGGACCGTTCTTTAATCAGCATTTCTTAAAACTAAAACTAACAGCAAACAAAAATGGCTGCGGCGCAAGTCGCAGCCATTTTTGTTTGCTGATCCGGTGGCCGCGTCCGAAACGGCGGCTATGACAATTGCGATGGTATTATTTCAGCAATCAATTCCCGTCATTCGATAGCTTCATGCTAAACAGCCCCTTATAAATAAATATTCCGCTGTTTCGCCGTCCATCTTTCCAAGGAGCGCCTCCATGCCTCACCATACGCCCCTGATTGCAACCATCGTCGGCGGTCTTGTACTGGCATTCATTTTCGGCGCGCTGGCCAATCGCCTGCGCATGCCGCCGCTGGTTGGTTATCTGGTTGCCGGCATTTGCGTGGGGCCGTTCACGCCGGGCTTCGTGGCCGATGCCAATCTGGCGCAGGAGTTGGCCGAGATCGGGGTGATTTTGCTGATGTTCGGGGTCGGCCTGCATTTTTCACTGAAGGATTTATTGTCGGTCAAGGCCATTGCGATACCGGGCGCGATTGCGCAGATTGCGATTGCGACCTTGATGGGAATGGCGCTGGCCTGGGCCATGGGATTGGGCGTCGGGACCGGCCTGATTTTCGGTTTATCGCTGTCGGTGGCCAGTACGGTTGTGCTGCTGACGGCGTTGCAGGAGCGCCGGCTGGTGGAAACGCGGCGCGGCCAGATTGCGATCGGCTGGCTGATTGTGGAAGACATCGTGATGGTGCTGGCGCTGGTCCTGATCCCGGCACTCAGCGGCGTGCTGGGCGGGGCAGGGGAAACACTGAGCACCGGCGCTTTGCTGATGACGCTGGGCATCACGCTGGGCAAGGTGATTGCCTTTGTCGCGGTGATGCTGGTCTTCGGCCGCCGTCTGATTCCGTGGATTCTGGAACGCATCGCCGATACCGGTTCGCGTGAATTATTCCGCCTTGCGGTGCTGGCCATTGCATTGGGTTTCGCGTTGGGCGCGACGTATATTTTCGGGGTGTCGTTTGCGTTGGGGGCCTTCTTTGCCGGCATGATCCTGGCGGAATCGGAACTCAGCCATCGTGCCGCGGAAGAATCGCTGCCATTGCGCGATGCCTTTGCGGTGCTGTTTTTCGTATCGGTCGGCATGCTGTTCGATCCATCGATTCTGATCCGCGAACCGCTGCTGGTATTGGCCACTTTATTTATTATCGTGGTCGGAAAATCGCTGGCGGCGCTGGTGATCGTGCGTTCCTTCAAATATCCACTTAGCACCGCGTTGACGATTGCCGCCAGCCTGGCGCAGATCGGTGAATTCTCGTTCATTTTGGCGACCCTCGGTATTTCGCTGGGCCTGCTGTCGAGCAACGGGCGCGATCTGATTCTGGGCGGCGCGATTTTATCGATTCTGATTAATCCCTTGCTGTTTGTCGGCCTGGAACGGCTCAAGCCGTGGTTGAAGCGGCGCGAGGAGGGCGGCACCGAAATGATGCCGGATCGGGAAGAGCGGCAAGCGCCGGTATTGCCGCAGCATTCGCACGCGGTGCTGGTCGGCTTTGGACGGGTTGGGCACATGGCGGCGGATGCCTTGCAGCGGCAAAATCTGCCTTTTATCGTGATCGAAGATCACATCGATTCGGTTGAAATTCTATCTACCACGGGGACGCCGGCAATCTACGGCAATGCTGCCGCGCCGGGCATGCTGGATGCCGCGCATATCGCCGGCGCCCGTTATCTGCTGATCGCCATTCCCGATATGCTGGAAGCCGGGCAGATTATCGAACACGCCTTAAAAATCAATCCGAATCTGCATGTCGTCGCACACGCGCAATCGGTAGCTGAAAGCGAGCATCTGGAAAAACACGGTGCCCGGGACGTGATTGTGGGAGAGCAGGAGATCGCCAATTGCATGGTCGCCAAAGTGACCGCAGGCGCGTCTAATCGCGGCGGACACTAAGGAGACAAGAAGAGAGACAAGAAGAAAGAGGGCGCGCCACAACATTTTGCCGCAGCGCGCTAGGCAGCAACCATGCATATCATTTGCATGTGGTGCAGGCTTGTACGATAACGGTGTTTTGTGACCGGATAATGACGAAGAAAAAGACGGCGCGGGGATTATCCCGGGGCCGTCTTTTTGTAAGCGTTTAAGTCAAACGCATTGATCAAGCGTAAATAATCAGCAATGCCGCCACAATAATCAAACCGTATTTGGTCGCACGATAG
Source organism: Herbaspirillum sp. (assembly GCA_035568435.1). Classification (GTDB taxonomy): domain Bacteria; phylum Pseudomonadota; class Gammaproteobacteria; order Burkholderiales; family Burkholderiaceae_D; genus Herbaspirillum. The sequence goes on from DATMOE010000059.1 coordinate 6,980, forward strand.
ACATTGCGATTCCATTTCTTGAAACGCCGCCGGTATTGCCCAGCCAGCCAGACGAAACGGAACAGCTTATTAATGCGGCCGGTCTGGTCGCCGGTTTCATTGGGCGAACTGGCGGCGGTCATCATTGTTTTGCCTAGCCATTTGTTAATGCGTTGCGCCCATTCGTAGCGTAGCGGCCGTTCGATATCGCAAAACAAAATGATGCGATTGGTATCGGCGCCGTTCTTGGCCCAATGGATAAATGTTTCATCGAAGATAACGCTTTCACCATCGCGCCAGCTATAGCGCTCGCCGTCGACTTCAATGAAGCAGCGATCGTCGTTCGGCGTGACCAATCCCAGGTGATAACGCAGCGATCCGGCAAACGGATCGCGATGTGGATTAAGCAGGCCTTCAGGCGGCAGTTCGGCAAACATGGCTGCTTTGACGCAGGGGATGCGCGACAGGATCTCTACGGTCTTCGGGCAGAATTCTATGGCGGAGGGATGGCTGGCGTCGTACCACTTCAGGTAAAAACGTTTCCAGCCGTTCTTGAAAAATGAATTGAAGCCGGCATCGTCGTTTTTTTCGGCGGCCTTGATTTTGGACATGGCTTGCAGATGCAAGCCTTCGTCACGGATGATTTGCCAGTTTTCATCGAGCAAATGCAGACCTTCGAAATGGCTGGCTTTGACGTAAGGCGTCGATGGCGGCACTTTGGAAAACGCATACATGAACAGATTGATCGGCGCCATGATCGACGAATGGTCGAAAAATTGGCGCAAGAACGGCAATCTAACGCGTCCGCGAAAGTGGATAAACAGAATGGAAAACAGATAAATACCGACGATAAACCACTTCATGCATGTGTCCTTAATGGTGCATACGGGGCGAGCCCTGAGTGCGCTGATTTTACACCAAGCGCGCTGAGTGGATTGTAAGGAAAGGGTGTTTGATGTTGCTTATAGGAAATTATTTCGCTCAGGCCAGCGCTGCTGTCCTGAGCGCCAGCCGATTAAGCTAATTGTCGCGTCAGACTACCCGATGGATCGCGCTGCGGCATGCCGGTGAAATTGAAGTTCACCTCAGGCTGACGGCCTGAAACGATCTCCGCGATCGCGCGGCCCGAGCCGGCGCCCATGGTCCATCCGAGCGTACCGTGGCCGGTATTGAGAAACAGGTTGGCGTATTTGGTTTTGCCGATATAGGGCACATTGGATGGCGTCAGCGGACGCAGGCCGGTCCAATACAGCGGATTGTCGTAATCGCAGGCATCGGGAAACAGTTCGCGGGTACGGCGCGTAATCGCTTCGCAGCGGGTTGTATTCAATTCGCGGGTATAGCCGTTGAGCTCGCAGGTGCCGGCTACGCGCAAGCGGTCGCCCAGACGCGAGACCACCAGTTTGTAACCGTCATCGGTCAGCGAGACCGTCGGCGCGCGCGCCGGGTCGAGCACCTTGTAAGTGCCGGAATAGCCCTTGCCCGGATAAATCATCAGATTGACGCCCAGCGGTTGCAGCAATTGCACCGAAAAGCTGCCCATCGCGACCACAAAAGCATCGGCATGCAAGACTTGATGCCGCCCCTCGGCATTGATGATTTCAACGCCGGTAATGCGTGCCGAGGCGCCGGCGCCTTCGGTGATCAAGCGGGTGATGGTGGTATTAAAGCGGAAATCGACGCCGGCTGCCGCGGCACGGTCGGCCAGACCGGTGGTGAGCTTATAAACATCGCCGGATTCATCGGTTTGCGTAAAGTCGCCGCCGACGATTTTGTTCCGCATGCTCGCCAGCGCCGGTTCGATCCGCACCACTTCATCGGCGTCGACCGATTTGCGTTCGCAACCGAGCTCGGTCATCAGCCGCGCTGCCGGCAGCGATAACTGGAATTCTCGTTCATCGGTGTAGAAATGCAGAATGCCTTTGGTCAGGCAGTCGTAGGGGATCTCGGTTTCTGCGCGCAGCGCCTGCAAAGTCAGGCGGCTGTATTCGCAGATGGCGACGATCTGACGGATGTTTTCATCGTTACGGGCGGCGGTGCATTCGCGCAAAAAACTCAAGGCCCATTTCCATTGCAGTAATTCAGGACGGAAACGATACAGCAGCGGTGCATCTTCCTTGCCCAGCCATTTCAGAATTTTCATCGGCGCGGCAGGGTTGGACCAGGGTTCGGCATGGGAAACGGAAATCTGGCCGCCATTGGCAAAACTGGTTTCCTGCGCAGCACCGGGCTGACGTTCCAGCACAGTGACATCATGGCCTTGCTTATTGAGGAACCAGGCCGAACTCGTGCCGATAATGCCTGCACCCAGTACGATTACTTTCATCACAATCTCCGTTACGAATACAAATACCAATGCATGAGGGTCTATTCACCACTAAATTCGCAGTGCAAATTTCGCAGTGCAAATTTACTGGTGAATAGACCCACATTGTAGAAAAATATAGAAAACTTTGCTTTGCATAATGCTGCTGATATTTTTTGTTTATAAACAAAGAATTGTTTCTTTGTTTTAAAAAACAAAGAAAATATCTTAAAACTCTTTATTTTTCGTCATTCTGGTTTTTTCGATTTCCTGCTCGACGGCCCGTAGCACGCTCTGCTGCAGGGCTTGCTCAAGATTGACCTGAATTTGCGCAGTGAGCTGTTGCGTGACGTGTTCGAAGGTGATTGCCATTTGTTCGGCAATTTGCTGTTTGAGCAAGCTGTTGACCTGCCCCAGCAACTGCTGCAGTACCTGTTCCTGGATGTCTTGGGCAAGTTGCTGCCATTGTGCTTCAGGTGCTGCTGCAGGCGCGGCGGCGGCCGGCCAGGGCGTGCGGGCTGGCGTTTGCGCGGATGGCTCGGATTGTGGAAGCGACGCTGCCGCTTCAGGCAAGGCAGGTGTTGGCGCTGGCGCCAACACCTCGGTCAGCAGCGGAATGCCGCGCTCGGATGGGGGCTGGGTTGGAGGGTAATTCATACCGCCTGCGCCACAAAATGGGTCAATGGATAACCGCGATCCTTGTAATAGCGATAACGGTCGCGGCCTGCGATCTTGTCTTCTTCTTGCGCCGAGATAATTTCAAACATGCGCTCGAAGCGAGCAAAATGCGCCGGGGTTTGGCCCGACAGGTTAATCAGTACATGATGATGCGGCAGTTCGGCCTGATCGTCGGTAATCAGAATCACCGGGGTGTCGGCCGCGTGCGGATGGGAAGCCGCGACGTGCGGCAGAAAATCGGTCGCGGAAAAGGTCCACAGCGCCTCGTCGAGCGCGGCCTGCTGCTGTGCGTCGCTGCTCAATAAGACGATGCGGCATTGCGCCGCCCGCGCCTTGCGCACCAGGCGGCAGGTGTAAGCCAGACGATCGGCGACATTGCTGTGGAAGTCGATGCGGGTCATGACGGCCTTCGCAATTACGCGGCCATGCCGCTATGGCGCAGCAAGGCGTCGATGCTGGGTTCGCGGCCACGGAAGGCCTTGAACGATTCCAGTGCGGAACGCGAACCGCCGACGGCCAGAATCTCATCGCGGAATTTGCGTCCGGTCGCAATCGACACCACATTCCCCGCATTTTCCGGCAAGGCCCCGGCTTCTTCAAATGCACTATAAGCATCGGCCGACAATACTTCCGCCCATTTATAGCTGTAGTAACCGGCGGCATAACCGCCTGCAAAAATATGGCTGAATGCATTCTGATAGCGGTTGAACGCCGGCGGCTGCATTACCGAAAATTCGGCGCGAACTTGATCGAGTACTTGCTGTACATCGCTTTCATTGTCATGCAGGCGCATGTCGAACAGCGACATCTCGACTTGCCGCAGCATTTGCATGCCGGACTGGAAATTTTTGGCGGCGATCATTTTGTCGAACAAGGCGCGCGGCAGCGCAGCGCCGGTTTCGGCGTGGGCCGTCATGTGCTGCAGCACGTCCCATTCCCAGCAAAAATTTTCCATGAACTGCGACGGCAGTTCCACCGCATCCCATTCGACACCGGCGATGCCGGATACGCCCACTTCGCCGACCCGGGTCAGCATGTGATGCAGGCCGTGACCGAATTCGTGGAACAGCGTAATCACCTCGTCATGCGTCAACAGCGCCGGCTGCACCACGCCATCGACGGTCGCAGGGGCGGTGAAATTGCAGGTCAGATAAGCGACAGGAGTCTGGACGCCGGCGGCGACCAGACGGCGCGAACGGGCTGAATCCATCCATGCGCCGCCTTGTTTGGCGGGACGTGCGTACAGATCGAGATAGAACTGCGCGATCAATTGATAGCCGCCGGGGGCGTCGGGCGCGGCTTTTTCGATTTTGTAAAAGCGTACATCGGGATGCCAGGCCGGTGCGGTGTCCGGCGTGATCCGCACGTCGAATAGCTGCTGCGCCAAATGGAACAGACCGCCGACGACCTTCGGTTCCGGGAAATACTGTTTGACCTCTTGTTCGGAGAAAGCATAGCGCTGCTCGCGCAGTTTTTCCGATGCGTAGGGCAGATCCCAGGCTTCCAGTTGATCCAGGCCCAGATGCTGGGCGGCAAAGGCGCGCAATTCGGCCAGATCGTTTTCGGCGAAGGGGCGGGCGCGATGGCCGAGGTCTTCCAGGAACGCAATGACTTGCTGCGGGCTTTGCGCCATTTTCGGCACCAGCGACAATTGTGCGTAATTGTCGAATCCCAGCAGCAGCGCTTCTTCGCGGCGCAGGCGCAGGATGTTGTCGATATTGGCGGTATTGTCCCATTCGATGCGCTTGCTGAAATCGTCGCCCAGCAGCGATGCCTTGGTCACATTGGCGCGATACACGCGGGCCCGCAGCGCGCGGTTATCGGCATATTGCAGGATCGGGAAAAAAGAGGGGAAATGCAGCGTGAATTTGAAACCGGTTTTGCCGGCGGCAACGGCGGCGGCGCGCGCGGCTTGTTTGGCATCCTCCGGCAGGCCGGTCAATTCGGCTTCATCTTCGATGAACAGCGCGTAATCGTTGGTTGCGTCCAGCACGTTTTCGGAGAAGCGCGTCGTCAGTGCTGCATGCTCTTCCTGGATTTCGGCAAAACGCTGTTTTTTTTCTGCAGGCAATTCGGCGCCGCCCAAGCGGAAGTCGCGCAGCGCGTTTTCAATCACTTTTTTGCGCTCGGCCGACAAGCCAGCATAGTGCGGCCCGGCTTTAAGTGCGCGGTATTTGTCGAACAGCGCAAGATTTTGCGCCACGGAAGTCCAGAATTCAACCAGCTTCGGTTCTGCTTCGTTGTAGGCGGCGCGTAGTTCCGGCGTATCGACCACGGCGTTCAGATGGCCGACGATGCCCCAGGCGCGGCCCAGTTTTTCAGAAGCGTTTTCCAGCGGCTCGACAAAATTTTCCCAGGTCACTTCAGCCATTGGCGCTTCCAGCGTACTCACTACCGCACGCGCTTGCCCCAGCAAAGTATCGATCGCGGGTTTGACGTGTTCCGGGCGGATCGTGTCGAAATGCGCCAGTCCAGAGAAGTCCAGCAGTGGATTTTGTGTACTCGGTTGTGTGCTCATATCAGGCTCTTTCCGCTGCTTCGACGGTGTTGATCAGCAGCATGGTAATGGTCATCGGCCCCACACCGCCCGGCACCGGCGAAAGATAACCGGCAATCTGCTCGACGGCGGCGAAATCGACGTCGCCGCACAATTTGCCGGCCGCGTCGCGATTGATGCCGACATCGATCACCATGGCGCCGGGTTTCACCATATCGGCGGTGACGGTATGGGCGCGGCCGACAGCGGCGATTACGACGTCGGCCTGACGCGTGTGATAGGCCAGGTCTGGGGTGCTGCTATGGCATATGGTGACAGTTGCGTTGGCTTGCAATAGCAGCAGCGCCATCGGTTTGCCGACTGTATTGCTGCGGCCGATGACCACGGCATGTTTGCCGCGCAGGTCGAAACCGGTGCTTTCGATCATCTTGATGCAGCCGTAGGGCGTGCAGGGGCGAAAGCCCGGCAATCCCGTCATCAGCTCGCCTGCGCTGAGGACCGAATAGCCATCGACATCTTTATGGGTGGCGATCGATTCGATCACCTTGGCCGGATTAATATGCTTGGGCAGCGGCATTTGCACCAAAATGCCATGAATGGCCGGATCGCGGTTCAATGCATCGATGCGCTGCAGCAGCGCCGCCTCGCTGATGTCGGCATCGTACTTCTCAAAAACGGAATGCACCCCGGCGTCGCCGCAGGCTTTGACTTTATTGCGTACATACACCTGGCTGGCCGGATCTTCGCCGACCAGGATTACGGCCAGGCCCGGCTGTTTGCCGGCTGCGCTCAGTGCGGCGGCGCGTTTTGCAACGTCGGCGCGCAGTTTTTTGGATAATTGGTTTCCATCGATGATTTGGGCGGTCATGGGGTGCGGCGTCGAAACGCGAAGGGCTAAAGAGTGTGAATTATAAGGGCAGCGAGGGGGCAGCGCGGAGGCAGGCGTGTTTTCGGGGACGGCGATTGCGACGGCGACGCGGTTTTTAAAATTCGGGTATTCTCGCCGAACTTATTCACAAGGAAGTTGCATGACCGATTTACTGAACCGCCGCCTGACGTTGCTTGCCGATCCCCAACATCGTCCTCTTTTGAGCCGGGGTTTGCGGGGTATCGAGCGGGAAACATTGCGCGTGGATCAATTCGGCGATCTGGCGACCACGCCGCATCCGGCAGTCCTCGGCGCGACCTTGACGCATCAACAGATCACGACGGATTATTCCGAATCGTTGCTGGAATTCATTACGCCGGCAGAAAACGACGTGGCCGACGCCTTGGCGCGGCTGGATCAGATTCATCGTTTTGCCTACAGCAACTTAGGCGATGAGTTGTTGTGGAACCAATCGATGCCTTGCCACTTGCCGGCCGATGCCCAGATTCCGATCGCTTATTTCGGGACTTCCCATATCGGCATGCTGAAACATGTTTACCGGCGCGGGCTAGCGCTGCGCTACGGCAAAACCATGCAGTGCATTGCGGGCATTCACTACAATTTTTCGTTCAATGAAGAGGTGTGGAAGCTGCTGCATCATAGCGAGGGGCCGGCCGACAGCAAGCTCAACGACCGCCAGTACCAGTCGGAAAGCTACATTGCTTTGGTGCGTAATTTCCGCCGCTATAGCTGGTTGTTGATGTATCTATTCGGCGCATCGCCGGCGCTGGCGAGCAATTTTCTGCGCGGCCGTAACGCGCAGATGGAAAAACTGAGCGACGATACCTTTTATCTGCCCTACGCCACCAGCCTGCGGATGGGCGATGTCGGTTACCACAACAGCGCCCAGGCCAGCCTGACGCCGCACTATAACGATCTGCAAAGTTATATCGATAGCCTGGCGCGCGCCGTCAGCGAACCTTATCCGCCGTATGTGGCGATGGGAACCCAGCGAGACGGCGAATGGATTCAGATCAATACCAATATCTTGCAGATCGAAAACGAGTATTACTCCGCGATTCGTCCCAAGCGCGTCATCAACAGCGGCGAGCGGCCGATTCAGGCTTTGTCGGCGCGTGGCGTGCAGTATGTGGAAGTGCGCTGCATGGATATCGATCCCTTCGATCCGCTGGGCATCAGCTTGCAGACTGCGCGCTTCCTGGATGTATTTCTGCATCTGTTGGCGCTGGAAGAGAGCCCGCTGACCTCGGACCTTGAAGGCGCGGAAAATACAGCCAATTTCAGTACCGTGGTGAAACAGGGCCGCATGCCGGGGCTGCAATTGCAGCGCGCCGGCCAGCGCATCGGTCTGCAGCAATGGGGCATCGAATTGCTGGATCGGATGTTACCGATTGCAGCGCTGCTCGATGCTGAAATGGGCAGCAGCGCGCATGCGGAAGCGTTGGAAGCACAGCGCGCTAAGTTGCATGATGTCGCGTTGACGCCATCGGCCCGTGTGTTGGCGGGAATCCGCGCCGGCGGCGGCTCCTTCCACGATTTTTCGCTCGCGCGCAGCAGCGTTGATGCGGCGTATTTCAAGGCACGCAAACCGGATCGCGCCGAACAAGCGGAATTCCATGCCATGGCCATCGCGTCCATTGAGCAGCAGCGGCAGATCGAAGCCAGCCAGACCGGCGATTTCGATACCTTCGTCGCCGCCTATAGCGCCAGCACGCTGGGTAACTTCAGCGTTTAAGGTGCGGCGAACTGCCGCGACTTCTTTACGAATCAAACACTTAGCAAGGCCAAACCATTCGTTTGCCAAGTGCGGCCCGCCTGACGCCCTTAATTTCGCTCCCCATACGGCAAGCACTGCCGCGAATCCCCCATTCTGATGTAATATCCCGCCAGATTAATTAGAACTCATTTCATAAATAGGCATAAGTGCGAATGAGGCTATTTGGCTGAAGTGCAAGGCGCGTCGCGCAGCCCAGGGTGGTCCCCTGGGCAAGCGGCGCAACGCAGCAATTCTGCCAAATAGTCCATTCGTGCTTATGCCTATTTATGAAATGAGTTCTACATATAAATAATAGAGACCACTTGCAAGCAATAGCGTATTGTCCGGTTCGATCACGGCAATACGAAAGCCCACCCTACGAGTGAAATAACTTCATGTCTTCAACCCCTCTGGAAGACGGCGAACCGTCGACCCACGGCAGATCCGCAATCGGTGCATTTTTTTACGGCATAACGAACCGGATCGGTTCGACGTTTCTTTCGATGACCGGGAAGGGATGGGCCACCCTGTTCGGCTTGCTGGCGGCCGCCTGGATACTTTCGGGTATCTATAAAGTGCAGCCGGATGAACAAGGCGTGGTGCTGCGCTTCGGAAAATGGACCGACACCACCGAATCCGGCTTGCATTACCATCTGCCCTATCCAATCGATGTCGTGTTGTTCCCGAAGGTAACGCAGATCAATCAGTTGCAACTGGGCCTTCAGCGACCGGCAGGGGCGGCAGGTAGTGCCGCCGACAGCAACAGCGCAAGCAGCAATACCAGCGGTGGCTCCGGCAGCACCGCGGTCGCTGGCACCGAGTCGCATGAAAAACAAATGCTGACCGGCGATGAAAATATCGTTGAGGCCGATGGCGTGGTGTTCTGGCGCATCAACGATGCTGGGCAATATCTGTTCAAAATAAAAAATCCCGAACTGGCAGTCAAAATCGCCGCCGAAAGCGCGTTGCGCGAGGTGATCGGCCGTACCCCGATTCAAGCCGCCATGTCGGATAAGCGTCAGCAAATTGCCGATGAAACCAAATCGTTGCTGCAGAAATTGCTCGATTCGGAGCAGTCCGGCATTCTGGTCACGCAGGTGCAGTTGCAACGGGTCGATCCGCCGCTGGCCGTCATCGATGCGTTTAACGATGTGCAGCGCGCCCGTGCCGATCAGGAACGCGCCCGCAACGAGGCCGAGGCCTATCACAACGATATTTTGCCGCGCGCACGCGGCGAGGCATCGCATATTACGCAGGATGCCGAAGCCTATAAAACGCAGGCGGTGAATCTGGCCGATGGCGAGGCCAAGAGCTTTTTGTCGGTCTATCAAAGCTACGCACAGGCGAAGGACGTGACTGCCTGGCGGCTCTATCTGCAAAGTGTCGATGCGGTCTTGAAGAAGGCCGGCAAGGTGGTTGTCGATTCGTCCGGCAAGGGCATGTCCGGTGTGGTGCCGTATATGCCGCTGTCCGAAAAAGATAAGCCCGCTGCCAAGGATGCCCAGAAATGAATTCACATAAATTTCGGATTGCCGTCGTGATCGCGGTCCTGCTGGCCGTTGCACTGGCATCGTCGATGTTCTATACCGTGGCGGAAGATCAGTTGGCTCTGGTGGTGCGCCTGGGCGCGCCGATCGATGTCGCCGCTTCGCCGGGCCTTAAAATCAAGCTGCCGCTGATCGATACCGTCATCTATTACGACAAGCGCCTGCAGACCTTATCGCCGCCGTCGGAGCAGGTGATTTTGGGCGATCAAAAGCGGCTTGAAGTCGAAACCTATACGCATTTCCGTATTGCCAATCCCTTGCGTTTTTATCAGGCGGTTCGCACCTTCGATCAGGCCGGCGCACAGTTGACGGAACTCGTCAGTTCCTCGTTGCGGCGCGAATTGGGACAAGTCATGTTGCCCGTATTGCTGTCGAATGCGCGTCCTCGCATCGTCGAACAAATTCAGCGCGAAGTCATCGAGAAAGCCAAGCCCTTGGGCATCGAGGTGACGGAAGTGCGCTTTCATCGCGCCGATCTGCCGCTGGAAACCAGTCAGGCTATTTACGACCGCATGAAATCCGAACGTGAACGTGAGGCCAAGGAATTGCGCGCGCAGGGCTTCGAATGGGCGCAGCAAATTCAGGCTGCGGCAGACCGTGAGCGGGCGATTATTCTGTCGGAAGCACAGCGCCAAAGCGAGATCACACGCGGCCAGGCCGACGCCGAGGCGAATCGCATTTTTGCAGCCGCCTTCGGCAAAGACCCGCAGTTCTACAAACTCTATCGTTCTTTGCAGACTTACAACCATGCTCTGGCCGATTCCGCGCCGACGCTGGTATTGTCGCCGGATGCCGCGTTTTTACGCGATTTCAAATCCGGGCCAAGTGCTGAGAACGCATTTCATAAATAGCAATTTCACTCAATGACGACTTATAGCATGACGAAAAGCCGCCTGTACCGGGTCGCCCTGACGGTCGGCCCCGGGCTGGTCGTCATGTTGGCCGATACCGAAGCCGGCAGCGTGATTACCGCGGCGCAAAGCGGCGCCGAATGGGGCTACCGGCTGCTGCTGTTGCAGTTCCTGATCATTCCTTTGCTGTTCATGGCGCAGGAACTCACGGTCCGGCTTGGGCTGGGGACCGGCAAAGGTTATGGTGAACTGATCCGCTTGCGGTTCGGGCGCGCCATGGCTTTTGTATCGATGTCGGTCCTGATTGTCAGTTGCTGCGGCGCCTTATTGACGGAGCTCAGCGGCTTGGCCGGTGTCGGGCAACTGTTCGGGGTGCCGGTCTGGCAGACTAGTCTGTTCATCGTCACCATGACCTTTGCCATGATGTGGACCGGTTCTTACCATTCGGTCGAGCGGATCGCGATTTTTTTCGGTTTGTTCGGACTGACGTTTCTGGCGGTGGCCTGGAAAGCCAATCCCGATACCACCCAAATGCTGGCGCAGATGCGTCAGATACCGCTGCACGACCATCGCTATCTCTATCTGGTGGCGGCCAATTTGGGCACCAGTATCATGCCGTGGACCATGTTCTACCAGCAATCCGCGCTGCTCGATAAAGGTCTCTCGCTGTCGCATTTGAAAGTGGCTAGAGCCGAAACGCTGGGTGGCGCAATACTCTGCCAATCGCTGCAGGCGGCGGTGCTGGTGGCGGCAGCGGCTTCCCTCGGCCAGCGCGGCATCAGTCTGGACAATGTGCCGCAGATTGCCGA
>DATMOE010000060.1:0-2379 GCA_035568435.1 Herbaspirillum sp.
CAGCGCTGCAGCAGCTACTTAATTCGAAAAATAATGCCGAAAACTCCTTCACCGTCAATTTAGGCAACGGCCGTGGCTATAGCGTGCTGGAAGTCTTGCGCGCCTATGAAAAGGCCAGCGCGCGCGCCATCCCATATGAGATTGTGGCGCGACGCCCGGGCGATATCGCCGCCTGCTACGCCGACACCGCTTTGGCCGCGACCTTGCTGGACTGGCGCGCGACCTACGATATCGACGATATGTGCGCCGATTCCTGGCGCTGGCAGACGATGAATCCGAACGGCTTTTCATCTGACTAACGAAAAAGCGCCTTTTTCGATACACTGGCGGCCATGTCTGCCCCTCCTGCCCCCCTTGCCCCCCAGATCATCCAGCGCGGCATAGAGTCCTACGCCGCGAGCTTCGACGCCATGCGCGCCTATACCGATAGCCGCGACCCCGGCACTGCCGATCAATTGTGGCTGGTCGAACACCCGCCCGTCTACACGCTCGGGCTGGCGGCCGACCGCTCCCACATCCTCGATCCGCATGCCATTCCCGTGATCCAGACCGATCGCGGCGGCGAAGTCACCTATCACGGACCCGGTCAGGCCGTGATCTACCTGCTGATCGATTTACGCCGGCAGCGCGCTGGCGCCAAGCTGTTTGCACGCGAATTCGTACAGAAAATCGAGCAGGCGGTGATCGATACACTGGCGGCGTATAATCTCGACGGCGTTCGCAAAGAGGGCGCGCCCGGCATCTATATTGCAAACGGCCCATCGCAAGGCGCCAAAATCGCTGCGCTGGGTTTGAAGATACGGGCCAGCGGCTGCACTTATCACGGCGTATCGCTCAATGTGGCAATGGATTTGCAGCCGTTTACATGGATTAATCCATGCGGCTATGCCGGCTTGGCAACGGTCGACATGAAAACACTGGGCGTGACCGCGGCAATGGCCGACGTGCAAGCGCTGCTTGCACACAAACTGATGGACACTTTCGCATGAAGACCGCCGGCACAACCGGCAGCATCACACCACAAAAACCATGACTACTGAAACCACCGCCTCCTTCACGCCCGCCGATCCTGCGACCGAATCCACTGCGGCATCTGCGTCGCTGCGCAATCCGATGGACAAACAAAAAGGCGCCGGCAAAACGGCATGGATACCGATCAAGGTCATGCCGGCGGAAAAGTTGCCAAAGCCCGACTGGATCCGCGTCAAGGCGGCATTACCCTCCAGCCGCTTCAATGAAATCAAAGACATCCTGCGCGCCAATAATCTGGTGACGGTCTGCGAAGAAGCATCCTGCCCGAACATTGGCGAATGTTTCGGCAAAGGCACGGCGACCTTCATGATCATGGGCGACAAATGCACCCGCCGCTGCCCGTTTTGCGACGTCGGCCACGGCCGCCCCGATCCGCTCGACATCAATGAGCCGGAAAACCTTGCAAAAACCATTGCTGCATTGAAACTGAGCTACGTCGTCATCACCAGCGTTGACCGCGATGACTTGCGCGATGGCGGCGCCGGCCACTTTGCCGCCTGCATCCAACGCGTGCGCGAACTATCGCCGAACACGCGCATTGAAATCCTGACGCCGGACTTCCGGGGCCGCATGGACCGCGCGATGGAAATCCTGAAGGCTGCGCCACCGGACGTGATGAATCACAATCTGGAAACGGCGCCGCGCCTATACAAGGAAGCGCGTCCCGGCTCCGATTACGAATACTCGCTGAACCTGCTTAAGCGTTTCAAGGAACTGCATCCGAACATCCCGACCAAATCCGGCATCATGGTCGGCTTGGGCGAAACCGACGAAGAAATCCTGCAAGTCATGCGCGACATGCGTGCGCACAATGTCGATATGCTGACCATCGGTCAATACCTGATGCCTAGCGGCGATCATTTGCCGGTGCGCCGTTATGTGCATCCAGATACCTTCAAGATGTTTGAAGAAGAGGCTTACAAGATGGGCTTTGCCCATGCGGCGGTTGGTGCGATGGTGCGTAGTTCTTATCATGCGGATCAGCAGGCGCATGGGGTGACTGGTGGTGTTGTGAATGATATAAGTAAATGAGAATTTATAGAAGTTGGTGAGATTTTCTATAAGTGAGTGAGATTTTTTAAGTAAAAACAACAAAACCGTATGTCTTTAACCAGCGAGGGGGCTGGGTTCATTAGATGGCGGAAACAGACTCACTGGTTGTTGGCGCGTTGCCCAAAGACGGCCACGCATGGCGAATTGATTGGTTCGGGAATCTCGCATTTCCGAACCGGATGATTCGTCGGACGCAGACCTCAATGCTTTTGCATTTTTCTCGAGTTCGCGACGATCCCTATGATCCTGCCGCACTGCTATCTACATCCTCGACAAATTCCCACTACCAACGAA
>DATMOE010000061.1:0-5050 GCA_035568435.1 Herbaspirillum sp.
ACAGCTCCATCAGCAGCGCGTTGAGTACCTACCAAACTTCGCTGACCCAACTTAACTCCGCTGCATTCAGCGCGCAAAGCGCGACCGTCGCCAACAGCGGCACCGGCACCGGCATTACGACTTCAGCATTTACCGCAACGGTCAATTCAACTGCCAACGTCTTACCCAAATCCCAGATCATCCAATCGGCCGGGATGAGTGCCTCCACCACCTTTGCCGCCGGCGACTCGATCGCCATCAAACTCGGCAGCAATACACCGACCTTTATTACACTAAGCAGCACGACGACATTAACCGGCCTGGTCAGCGCAATCAATAGCGCCCAAACGAATGTCGGCGCCAGCATCGTGACCGATGGCAACGGCAGCCATCTGGTGCTGCAAGCGGCTACCTCGGGCACCGCCAACACGATCCAGATCAGCAGTAACGGCAGCTTGTCGGCATTTGGCTACAATCCGGCCGCCGGCGCGCCCAGCACGATGACGCAAACGCAGGCGCCGCAAGATCAGGTCGCCGCCATCTCCGGCAATTACAACATCGCCGTGACCTCGCTGGCAGCAGCGGCCAAAATAAAATCGACCGCCTTTCCCGACGGCACGACGACTTTTAACACGGGTATTCTGGCGATCAAAACCGGCACGAATACCACCACCCTTATCCAACCGGCCACCAATACATTGGCCGGTATCCGCGATGCGATCAATACCAGCACCGCCGGCGTCAACGCCACGATCGTCGATGACGGCACCTCGTCGCACCTGGTATTGACCGCCAACAATGCCGGCGCAACCAACACCATCACCGTCACCGGCACCGGCGATTACGGCCCACTAAGCACCGGCTCCTGGACCAACAGCAGCGGAACGGTGGTGCCTAGCACGATGACTGTGCAGCAGGCGCCACAGAATGCCACCGTTATTGTGGACGGCGTGTCCATTACCAGTCAGAGCAACACCATCACCAATGCCATCAACGGTGTCACGCTCAATCTCAACTCCGTGACCGCCACAAACGATAACTACAGCCTGGCGGTTGCCAACAACCCCAGCGGGGTGCAGAGCAATGCGCAGTCTTTCGTCAGCGCTTACAACACATTGATTGGCGTTTTGAATCCGCTGATTTCCTACAATGCCACCACGAAAGCCGCCGGTGCATTGCAGGGCGACTCGACGGTCACCTCCATCAAGACCCAGATACTCAACACTTTAATTAAGCCGGTCAGCGATGGCGGTCCATTGCAAACGCTCAACGACGTCGGCATTTCGGTGCAAAAAGACGGCACGCTGGCGCTGGATACGACCAAGCTGACCACCGCGACGACCAACAGCTTCAGCAGTATTTCAGCGTTGTTCAGCTCGCCCACAGACGGTGTCGTTACCTCGCTCAATACATTGCTCACCAGCATGCTGGACCCTAGCACCGGTATCGTGGCAGGCCGCACTGCCGGCATCCAGGCCAGCTTGACCAGCAACACTGCCAATCAAACCCAAATGCAGGCCCAACTGACCGCAGATCAGGCCATGTACACATCCGAATTCAACGCACTCAATGTCACGTTGACCACCATGCAGAGCCAGCAATCTCAACTGACATCGGAATTGGCCGGCTTGACCAACTAGCCAATTAATCTATACCCGGTTTTACTCGCTCAGGAAGGAGAACGATATGTTTGGATCACCATCACGCGGCGCCAATGCTTACGCAAATGTGGCGATGGAAACTGGCGTTGCCGGCGCAACGCCACACAAATTAACGTTAATGCTGATGGAGGGCGCTTCGATTGCGATCGTCATGGCAATCAAGTACATGAAGGAACGCAATATTATCGAAAAAGGCAGAAAGATCACCCAAGCCATTCTGATCATCGATAACGGCCTGCGCGCCAGCCTGAATCATAAAGTCGGCGATGGCGAAATTGCAGGCAATCTGGAAGCGCTTTACAGTTACATGAGCCGCACCCTTTTCTCTGCCAACGTCTCCAACAAGCCGGAACTGCTGGAAGAAGTGCACGGCTTGTTGAGTCAGATCAAGGAAGCCTGGGAAGCCATCGATCCAGAACGCAGCAACAATGCGGCAAATGCAAGCAATGCACAAAGCTTCCATGCCGGCCAGCACTTTGCAAAGATATAGCAATGGACGCCCCTGTCGATACTCTGCCGATTTATGAAAACATGGCGCTCATCAGCGCCCAGATGCTGGATGCCGCCCGCAACGGCAACTGGGATCTGCTCGCGTTGCTGGAAAGCCGCAGCGCGCACTATCTAAAACAATTAAAGCAAAACGACATCGACGGCGGCGCGGTCGAAACCGGGATCGACAACAGCAACGATAACTTGCGCGAGCGCAAAGTTGCGATTATCAAGAAAATTCTAGCCGACGACCGCGATATCCGCAGTCTGACCGAACCACGCGTCACCGAACTGGCCCAACTGATCAGCAATACAAGTAATGAGCGCAAACTTCTGCGGGCATACGGCGTAAGCAAAGAAAGCTGAAGCGATGCTTCCCGTTCCTGGGGCTGTCGATCTAGGGACGCTCGTTCATCCCGTTACCAGCGTTGATCCCGCTCCCGCCGCGCTCGCTGCCACCGACCAGCGGCTGGCGACGATTAGCCGCCTTGAACAATTCGCCGTCGGCCAGCAAATCCAGGCCAAAGTCGTCTCGCTATTTCAAGACGGCTCGGCCCTGGTCAAAATCGGTGAAACCGCGGCCCGCATGGTGCTGCCGGCCAACGCCCGCCCAGGCGCTTCAGTACTACTGACCCTCACATCAAAAGACCCACGCCCCACTTTCTCGATGCAAGTCGAGTCGGAGCCGAGCCAGGAAGAATCAGCCGCTGGGCTCGGCGCCGCCGCCCGCCCGCCGATTGGCGGCAACACCGGCTACACTGGCGGCGCCAGTCTGGCGCAAACCGAACTTGGCGTCAGTGGCCCCGCCCTGCGCGGCGCCGGCTCGGCTGCTGCGAGCGGCGGCATCGCAAATGCACCACCCCCCAGTGCGCCACCGGGCGCACCATCCCTGCCCAGCAGCGTCAATATCACGCTCAGTACCGCCGGCCAGATGATCAACAATTTGCTGCAGGCACAGCCAAGCGGCACCCCGGCCGCCATTGCCGGCCGCACCCCGGCGCTGGCTGGCCCGCCCACCATGCCGACACCGGAAATTGCCACCGCCTTGCAAAACAGCGTCAGCCTCAGCGGCGCTTTTTACGAATCGCACGTCGCCCAGTGGGTCGATGGCACGCGCACCCTGGCCGATCTGCAACACGAGCCGCAAGCGCAGATCGGCCACGCCATCGACAACACGGCATTATTGACGCGCCCTGATGCAGCCAGTACGCAAATAGGCAATATCGTCAATGTCCAACTGAATACGCTCGACCAACAACGTATTACGTGGCAGGGCGAAGTCTGGCCGGGACAACACATGCAATGGGACATCGCGCGCGACAACAGCGATCACACACCGCAACCGGATGGCCAGGAAGCCCCACCGTCATGGCAAAGCGTGGTGCGTTTCAATTTTGAACATCTGGGCACGGTGGCGGCCTCGATCCGGCTGGTCGGCAATCAGATCCACATGCAGATCCGCGCCAATAATGAAAGCGCCACTAACGCGCTGCGTTCGCACGGCAGCGAGCTGATCGATTCGATGGCCGCTGCCGGCTCCTCACTGGATTCCTTGATCGTCAAACGAGAAGGGCCGGGCTGAGCCATGCAGCAGAATAAACCCATGCAAAATGCCGTCGCGCTGGCCTATCTGGCCGGCCAAAGCGCACCCAAAGTCGTCGCCAAAGGCAGTGGCTTGATTGCCGAAGAAATCATCTCACGCGCCAGGGAACATGGCGTTTTTGTGCACGAATCCAAGGAATTGGTATCTTTATTGATGCAAGTCGATCTGGATCAGCAAATACCGCCGGCCTTATACCGTGCAGTTGCCGAGTTATTAGCGTGGCTTTACCGCATAGAGAACATGCATTCGGAAGAGCAGTGATGTATCATACTGCACACAATTACATTATGTTACTTGTGTGCAAAAGTCACCAAATCCAGCCAGCGCAGAATCCTATTTCAAGATGCTCAACGACGACGAACATTCCGACGACAATCCTTTCCGGGTAAGCTCCCGACGCGAAATCGTCTCCTTACTCAACAGCATGATGGATAGAAATCAACTCCTCAGCCTGATGATCAAAGGCGGCTCGGAGTCTGTCATTACGTCCATTCTGGAAGTTGACGAAGGCAACAACACACTGGTCATAGACTCGGCGCCAAGCGCCATCCTGAACGAGCACATACTTGAAAGCAAGAAAATAGCATTCGAAGCGCTCTACAACAATATCCGTATCACCTTTGCAGCCGATGGCGCCGAGAGCACCGAATACGATGGCCGGACGGCGCTGAGCATCGCGATCCCTGCCAGCCTGATCCGCCTGCAGCGGCGCGAGTATTTCCGCATTGCCACGCAGATGGCCAAGCCGATCAAATGCACCGTCAATGTGACGCGCGAAGACGGCGTCGTCATGCCTATCGTCACCATGCTCTACAACATCAGCGCCGGCGGCATCGGCCTGACCGACGACAAATGCATTCTGGACGGCACGCTCGGCACCATCTATGAAAATTGCATCCTCGATCTGAGCGACGGCCCGACAATTCCGATCAAGCTTGCCGTGCGCGGCTTCAAGGAAGTCAAACTGACTACCGGCAAGACAGTCAACCGCTTCGGCTGCGAATTTGTCGATATCGGACGCGGCGCGCTGGGGGCGATCCAACGCTTCATCACTAAAATCGAACGCGAGCAGAACGCCAAGGCATCCGGCATGCTATGAGTCGGCGGCTTTAACGCCCAAAAAGAAAAAAGGCTGATTCTCATCAGCCTTTTCCTTTTTCTTCTTCTTTTTTTCACAACCGGAGGCATTTTCCATGCCCTTCCCCTTTCCGCACCCCTACTACACTTGCATATTCATAATCTCGGTATAAGCCGTCACCAGCTTGTTGCGCACCTGAATCGTGGTCTGCAACGCAATATTGGCTTTTGCGCCGGCAAT
>DATMOE010000062.1:0-2552 GCA_035568435.1 Herbaspirillum sp.
GAAATTGCTGCGCGATCAAGCCGGCAATCTGCTGCGGATGGAAGCCGTTCTCAACGGCCGCATTCATGGCCAGCAGCATGCCACGCATCAGATCGCCGAAGTCTTGAAAACGGCCATGTCGGGTTTGTCCGATCCGCAGCAGCCGATGGGCGTATTCCTGCTGGCCGGCCCATCGGGTGTCGGCAAAACCGAAACTGCGCTGTCGGTGGCCGATATTTTGTTCGGCGATGAGAAATCGACCGTCGTCATCAACATGAGCGAATTCCAGGAGAAACATCACATCAGCCGCCTGATTGGTTCGCCGCCGGGGTATGTCGGCTATGGCGAGGGCGGCGTGTTGACGGAAGCGGTGCGACAGCGTCCCTATTGCGTGTTGCTGCTCGATGAGGTGGAAAAAGCGCATCCAGATGTGCTTAATCTGTTCTACCAGGTGTTCGACAAGGGGATGCTATCGGATGGCGAAGGCAAGGAAATCGATTTTTCGCATACCGTGATTTTTCTGACGTCGAACCTGGCCAGCGATGTCATTACCGCGCTCACCGCAGGCGATCAAAAAGCGGACATCGCCGCGCTGTTGCCGGCGGTGCGTCCGATCTTGTCGGCGCATTTCAGGCCGGCCCTGCTGGCGCGGATGACGGTGATTCCCTATGGCGCGCTGGCGCAGGATGCCTTGGCCGGCATTGTGCGCTTGAAGCTCGACAAGCTGGCGCTGCGCCTGGCGCATAACAATAAATTGCGCTTCAGTTACAGCGCTGCGGCGGTGGCGCGCATTGCGCTGCGTTGCAGCGAAGTCGAAACCGGGGCGCGCAATATCGATTTCATCTTGAAGGACAACATCATGCCTCTGATGTCGCAGGAGATTCTGGCCGGCATGGGCAGCGGCGTGCAATGCGAGGCCATGCAACTGGCACTGGATGCCGATGGTGAATTCACGGTCTGCTTTGCCTGAAACGCATGGGAGGCGGTGCAATGTTACATCCGTAATATTGCCGGCCTTGTTTGAAATACGGCGGTAGCAGAGCGGGCCAATACTGTGACGCATGCCAGCAGCAATAAACGATCACCAAAACCATCTATGCTTTACTTTTGCGGTCCGCACGGCCACGGAGATCGAGACCGCATCCTTTTCCGTCATCGATCTGCAAGGTTGCGAAGCGATCGGCAGGCCATTCAGTTTTACGCTGACGCTGGCGGTGACGCGGGATCGGAAAATCGATCCGGCGCAGATGCTCAGCGCCACCGCAACGCTGACGATCCGCATGCCGGCCGGCGCTGGAGTAGTCAACGCAAATAAGCCCATCCCCTATCACGGCGTGCTGGCCGAGTTCGACGAGCTGGAGAAGATCGGCGACCTGGCCTTTTATCGCGCCGTACTGACGCCACGCTTTGCACGTGCATCGCTGAACCGGATTTCCGATGTCTATCTGAAGCAGCAATCGATTGCCGCTACCCTCGCCGATGTCCTCGCGGACACTGTGTTCCCGGACCGCAAGAATGGTTTTCAATTCGCCTTGAAGAGCCAGTACGAAGCCCGCGATTCGATTTGCCAATACCAGGAATCGACCTTCGATTTCATCTCGCGCTGGATGGAAAAGGAGGGCATGTATTACTACTTCGAACACAGCGATGCGACGCCGGGCAATGATGTCGGCGTCGATAAGATGATCATCGTCGACGATGCCATCAAGCTGCCTGACAGCCGCATGCGCCTGCATTACCGTCCCGCCGGCCGCCATTCGAGCGACCCGCTGGATCAGGCGGTGCAGACATTCATTTGCCGCCGCACGCCATTGCCGAAACAGGTGATTTTGCAGGATTTCAATTACCGCGCCGCAGCCGCGCCGCTGCGTGTGCTGCACGAGATTGCCGGCGGCGGCATCTACAACGGCGACGTCATGCTCTACGGCGAGGATTTCCGAACCCAGGAACAAGGCCTTCGTTACGCCAGGCTGCGCGCCGAAGAAATTGCTTGCGGCGGCGTGCGCTATTGCGGCAGCAGCACCGCAGTCGGCCTGCGCAGCGGTCATTTCATGGACTTGATCGAGAGCCCGTTGCCGCCGGATGCCTCGGGCAAATTTCTGATCACCGAAATCGAACATCGCGGCTCGCAGGCCGGGCTGTTGTTGAGCGGCATCAAACATCCCTTTGAGCAAGACGGCGGCGAGATTTTTTACCGCAATAATTTCACCGCAATTCCGGGCGGCATGCAGTTTCGCGCCGCGCGCACCACGCCCAGGCCGACGATCGCCGGGACCATGAGCGCCGTCATCGATGCCGACGGCAAAAGTAACTACGCCAATCTGGACGAGCAAGGGCAATACCACGTCCAGATGCCGTTCATCCGGCAGGATCAGGACCAGCCCGGTCCCAAACCGGCCAATCAGGGTTCGGCGCGCATTCGCATGGCCACGCCCTATGCGGGCAGCAATCACGGCATGGATTTCCCCTTGCATCAGGGCGCGGAAGTCCTGCTGTCGTTCATCAACGGCGATCCCGATCAACCGGTGATCATGAATGCGGTGCCGAACTCGGCCAACCCAAGCACCGTCAAT
>DATMOE010000063.1:0-2203 GCA_035568435.1 Herbaspirillum sp.
AAGGCGAATATCGCAAAGTCAGTTATGCAGGCACGCTGCCGCCATCGCTGCGCGGCAGCGTGCGCATCGAACCGGTCGATTACGATGCCGCGGCCATCCTGGTCACGCTGGTGCGTCCGAACCCCGCTCTGGGCGCATTGCCGCAAAGCAACGAAAACGCCGGCGCCAGCGCCGCCCCGACTATTGCCGGCAACGCCAATGCCAACGCCAACGACCCGCCTGTCGCTGCGCCACCGGCCGCGGTGGATCTGCTCAATGCCTCGCGCATCTCATTCAAGGACCCCACCTATTTCATCATCGGCAACAGCGGCGGCGAGGTCAGCGCCAAATTTCAGCTCAGCTTCAAATACCGGATATTTCAACCGAACGATCCGCGCTCACGTGGCCTGATCAATAACCTGTATTTCGGTTATACGCAATTTTCGATATGGGATTTGCAAGCCCCGTCGTCGCCGTTCCGGGATACCAATTACCGTCCGAGCCTGTTTTATTTTCTGCCGGACCTGGGTATGACCAACAACTTTATCAGCCGCATGTCGCTGGCCACCGGCCTCGAACATGAATCGAACGGCCAGGACGGCGTCAAATCCCGCAGTCTGAATATCGTCTTTGTGGAACCGAGCTTCTCTTTCGGCAAGCTCGACAATTATCATTTAACCGTCGCACCCAAGATTTATACCTATATTGGGTCGATGAGCGATAACCCGGACATTGCCGATTACCGCGGCAATGTCGATCTGAAGATCAGCTTCGGCAAACCCGACGGTATCGGCTTCTCGACGCTGCTGCGCAAAGGCAGGAACCGCAACGCCGGCAGCGCCGACAATCAGCTCAGCTATCCGCTCTCACAACTGATTCCAGGCGCCGCCGGTTATTTGTTCGCGGAGTATTTTTACGGCTACGGCGAGAGCCTGCTTAGTTACAACCAGAAAGTGACGCCGCAATTTCGCGTCGGCTTCAGCCTGTCACGCTGAAGCCAGCGCAATTAATCACACAGGCGTACGCATCGTCACAAACTCTTCGGCGATGGTCGGATGGATGCCGATCGTCGTATCGAATTGCGCTTTGGTGACGCCGCACTGCAACGCCACCGCGAAGCCCTGCATGATTTCGCCGGCATCCGCGCCGACCATATGTACGCCGAGCACTTTATCGCTTTTGGCATCGACCACAATTTTCATTAATGCGCGTTCGCTGGAACCGCTGAGCGTGTGCTTGAGCGGCTTGAATTCGCTTTTAAAAATCTTGATTTCATCGAATTTTGCGCGGGCCTCGGCTTCTGTCAGACCGACGGTGCCGACATTCGGATGGCTGAATACGGCGGTCGGAATATTGTCATACGAGATCTTGCGCCCGCCATCCTGAAACAGCGCGGAGGCTACCACCATGCCCTCGGCAAGCGCCACCGGCGTTAACGCCACCCGGTCGATCACATCGCCCACGGCATAAATCGACGGCACATCGGTACAGAAGTGTTGATCGACCACAATCGCGCCGTTATCTTTCATTTTGACGCCGACGCCTTCCAGTCCCAGTTTTTCGGTATTGGCATGACGGCCGGTGGCGAACAATACGCAATCCGCGTCGATTTCATCGCCGTTCTTCAGGCGCAGCTGTTTATTTTGGCCATCCGCAGTCAAAGCCTCAATCGCGGTATTGCAACGTACCTTGATCCCTTTTTTCTCCATTTCGACGGCCAGAAAGCGCCCCAGATCGGCATCCATCGTGCGCAGCAATTGCGGCCCGCGATGCACCAGCGTGACCTGACTACCGAGGCCATTGAGAATGGCCGCCATTTCCACCGCGATATAACCGCCGCCGACCACGATCGCGCGCGGCGGCAACGCCGGCAGATAAAAAAAGTCGTTGGAGGTAATGCCGTGCTGTTTGCCGGGCAATTCCGGCAGCGTCGGATGGCCGCCGGTCGCAATCAAAATATAACGGCTGGTAATGCGCTTGCCGTTGACCAGCACGGTATGCGCGTCTTCTATGCTGGCATGCGCTTCGAATATGTCCACGCCCGAGCCGTTGAGCAAGTTGCGATAAATGCCGTTGAGCCGTTCGATTTCCTTATTTTTGTTGGCAATCAAGGTAGCCCAATTGTGATGCGTCTGGCCGACTTGCCAGCCGAAACCTTTGGCATCTTCCATCTCATCGTGAAAATGCGCCGCATAGGACATCAATTTTTTGGGGATGCAACCGA
>DATMOE010000064.1:0-3197 GCA_035568435.1 Herbaspirillum sp.
ATATCCATGGCGCGCCGCGATGCGAAATGCTGCAAGCCGCCTTTGCGCTGCGCGGCGCATTTGACCCAACCGCCGCTGCAACGCGCAATCGATTCGTCTTCCAGCCGGACGATGGGCGAGCCGCACACCGGGCATTCGGTCGGCATCGCGAACGGCTTGGCATCGGCCGGACGCCGTTCCGGGACATAGGCCAGCACTTCTGGAATAACATCGCCGGCGCGCCGCACGCTGACGGTGTCGCCGATCTGGATATCCTTGCGCCGGACTTCGTCTTCGTTATGCAAGGTCGCATTGGTCACGGTCACGCCGCCGACGAGTACCGGCTTGAGGCGGGCCACCGGCGTAATGGCGCCGGTGCGGCCCACTTGGACATCGATATCGAGCACTTGCGTCAAGGCTTCTTCGGCCGGAAATTTATGCGCCAGCGCAAAGCGCGGCGCGCGCGATACAAAGCCGAGTTGCTGTTGCTGCGTCAGACGATTGACCTTATAAACCACGCCATCGATCTCATACGGCAGCGCGCTGCGTTTGGCGCCGATGCCGCGATAAAAATCCAGCAAGGCGGCAGCGCCATGAAGCACAGCGCGCTCCTGGCAGACCGGCAAACCGCATTGCCGATACCAGTCCAGCAAAGCAGAATGCGACGGTGGCATGGTTATACCCGCGCCCTCGCCATCGAGCACCCCGATGCCATAGGCAAAAAACCGCAGGGCGCGGCTAGCTGTGATGCGTGAATCCAGTTGCCGCAAACTGCCGGCGGCAGCGTTACGCGGATTGGCGAACTCTTTCATGCCGGCCGCGCGCTGGCGTTGATTGAGGCGCTCGAAATCGGCCTTATACATTAGGACTTCGCCGCGCACTTCAAGCACGGCCGGCGGCGTCTTGGTGTGCAGCGTCAACGGTATTGCGCGCACGGTACGGATATTCGCGGTGACGTTCTCACCGTTGCTGCCATCGCCCCGCGTGGCCGCTTGCACCAGGCAGCCATTTTCGTAGCGCAGACTGATTGCCAGACCATCGAATTTAAGTTCCGCCGCATACTCGACGGCAGCGCCGGCCGCCAGCTCCAGCCCATCGGTGACGCGCTTATCGAAAGCGATGATGTCTTCATCGGAGAAACCATTGCCCAGCGACAGCATCGGCACGGTATGGCGTACCTGTTCGAACACAGCCAGCGGCGTGGCGCCGACCCGTTGCGTTGGCGAATCCGGTGTCGCCAACTCTGGATGGGACTGCTCCAACTGCTGCAGTTCAAGAAACAATTGATCGTAAGCAGCATCCGGCACCGTCGGCGCATCGAGTACGTAATACGCGTAATTATGGCGCTGCAACTCTTCCTTGAGCGCGGCTACGCGTGCCGCCGCATCCACTACGGATGGGGCGTCATGCAAGCGAGGATGAGGAGCAGAATCAGAATCGGGGAACATAAGAAGTCCGCTAGCGCACAGAAAAAAGAAAAGAGTAACAAAATCAGGGTTTTAATCCAATAAGATCGAGGAAGTGCTGAGTAAGTGTAGCTGGCGGTTCAAGCTATGGACGAGAAGCGGAACCGTACTTTAGTACGGTGAGCATCACAGTCCGTAGATTGGGCCGCCAGGTACGCTTAATCGGCGCTTCCTCTAGCTGAAGAGGCGTAGGGCTCTTGAAGAACCTGCCGGGATTTCCGCTGCCGCCATAGCCGCATAGAATTCGGCCACCTGTTCGGCGATATCGCTGAGAGCGGCTTCCGATAAAGGCTGGTTGCTGTCGTCGACCACCTTGCCGCCCAGCCGCATGGCCAGGGAGCGCGCGCAAGAAATCAAGGCGCCGTAACCGTCCCGCTCCAGACCGACACGCGGCACATCCAGCAACAGCGTCAGGCGATCGGTGGTTTCGGCGGCTTGCGGCACATTGGTGGACAGCGAAAATAACACTTCGCCTTCGCCGTCCTGCATCACCAGCGTGCCGTCGGTGCGCAGATCGAAACCCTGGCGCGTCAGCGCGGCGACCAGTGTATTGACCGCCCATGGCGCGCCGTTCGATTGCACGTTCACGCCCAGTTGCACATCGTGATCGACGATGAATTGGTGCAGCGATTGCGCAATGTTGATGATGTCGGCCATATCCGGGATTTCCGGTTCGGCATTGATGGCGTCGGTGATTTGACGCAGGCGCATCAGCAATTCCGAATATTCCAGTTCGCTCAGCGGATTGCTGCGGTTGGCCAACTGGACGCCGGCCAGCAGCGCCTGATAAACGCCGCCGTGCGCGATCGGCTCCCAATCGCCATTGAGAAGGCGGCCGATGAAGTGCACCGGCTTGTTGCCGACGTAACGCAGATTCTGAATCGACGGCAATATTTTTTCACCGCGTACATGGGCTTCCAGCGCAATCGGAATGGTGGCGTCGATCAGATCGTCAACCGGCAATTCCTTTTGCGATGCCGTCACCAGCGACGCAAATGCAGGCTCTTCCGGTAAGGCGTCGAATCCGGTCTGTGCTTCCGGCACAAACTCGGCAGCCACAGCCGCAGCGGTAAAGCCTGAGGCGGCAGCGTGCTGCTTGCGTTGCGATGATTGCGATGGTGATGATGGGGGTGATTGCGGCCGCTGCTGCGACGGCGTATAGGTGTCGCCGCCATAGGGATCATCGGCATCGTCGGCGACGGCGTGGCCTGCATGCATCGGCGCGTTATAAATACTTGGCTCCTGGCGCTGACCGAGATCCATTTCGCCATGCGCATCCGGCGTCATCAGCACGTCTTCATGCGCCGGTGGAAACGCTTGTTCCAGTGTTCTGCGGGCTTTGTTCTCTTGCCATTTGTTATACACAATGACGCCGACGAGAATCACGCCGCCAATAATAAACAGTATTTTTTGCAGATCCGTCATACCGTCACCGCCATAGCCATAGCCGTTGCCATTCCTGCCCGAGCCGGAAAAGTTACGTCGACATTATTAAAACAAATCATTTGCACTATCCAAAGAAGGGGAACCATCCCGTCATATTACCGCTATCACGGCTGTCACATTAATGCTATCGGACACTACCGGGCAAGCACCTCTATGCGACTACGGCATCTCCGACAAAATTCGCCGCCGAGTCCATATCGACCGCCACAATCCGCGATACGCCCTGCTCCTGCATGGTCACGCCGATCAATTGCTGCGCCATTTCCATCGCAATCTTGTTATGCGAAATAAACAAGAACTGGGTAT
>DATMOE010000065.1:0-3138 GCA_035568435.1 Herbaspirillum sp.
AACACCGGTGACGAACGCGATGGTCCAACTACCCTGGCGCGGATACTGCACCAGCACCGCTGTGCGAAATGCATTGCCGGAGGAGGAAAGGAGGGTATCGGAAACCTGTTTGACGCTGGAATAGATGGAGCTGACCACCGGGATCCGCTTGAGCACGGCTTCCCATAGTGATACCACCTGGCGGCCGATAAAATTGCGCGTGAACACGCCGGTCAGGAAGATGATCAGCAAGGTCAGAATGCTGCCCAGGCCAGGGATGGAAAAACCGATCAAGGTTTCTGGACGCCACGCCACCGGCAACAGCAGCAGGGATTGATCCATGGTGCCGATGATCAGATTGAGCACCCACAGCGTGATGGCCAATGGCACTAGGATCAGAAGGCCCGTGATGAAATATTTACGCATCTTGTGTGTCTTTATCAGATGACGCGCCGCCGACGCGCGTCTGCTTGCGCAACACCGATCCGCCCGGCGCTGCGCAATATTATGCCGTCGTCAGGCGGCCGGTTTGGTGCTGGTTGCTGCTGCCGGCGCTGCGGATGCGCCGCCGGTGGTGCTCGTCGTTGTGGTTGCAGGTGCGGCCGCGGCCGGCGCTGCTGCCGCACTGCTATCGCCGGACTGGCTTCCGCCCTCTTTACTGCCGCTGCCATTGCCATCATTACTCGCATTAGCCGCGGGCGCCGTCTTGGCCGTGCCACCGCTGCCATTGCGGAAATCGGTGACATACCAGCCGGAACCCTTGAGCTGGAAGCCGGCAGCGGTGACCTGTTTCCGAAATGCATCCTGCTCGCAGGAGGGACAAACGGTCAAGGTATCGTCCGACATTTTTTGCAGCACATCCTTGGCAAAACCACACGCTTCGCAGCGATACGCATAAATCGGCATGAAATACTCCGCAAAATCATCCAAAACCCTGAATTATAAAGGTTTTATACCCGGTGCTTACGGAATGATCGACTCCAGCGCAAACAGGCCGGCTACAGACTCGCGCTCGCGCACCAGATGGACCTGGTCGCCATCGACGATCACTTCTGCCGCGCGTGGGCGGGTGTTGTAATTGGAGGCCATGGTCATCCCGTACGCGCCGGCGGACATGATCGCCAGTAAATCGCCCTGCTCCAGCGCCAGCGTGCGGCTGCGCGCCAGCCAGTCGCCGGATTCGCATACCGGGCCGACCACGTCGTAGGTTTTGGCGCCATTGCCGCGCTGCTGCTGAACCTGCTGCACGCCGTGATAAGCCTCGTACAGAGCAGGACGCATCAGATCGTTCATCGCGGCATCGACTACCGCAAAGTTCTTTTCAGCGCCATGCTTCAGGTATTGCACTTCGGTAACCAACACACCTGCGTTGCCGACAATCGAACGGCCCGGTTCAAACATGACCTTGATCGGCCGGCCTTGGTGCTTTTCGTCGCGCCAGGCATGGATACGGGTAAACAGGCGTTGCAGATAATCGCCGACAGCCACCGGCATCTCATCATCGTAAATAATGCCGATGCCGCCGCCGATATCGAGATGATGCAGCACGATATTTTCAGCCGCCAGCCGGTCGACCAGTTCGATGATCTTTTCCAGCGCTTCCAGCAGCGGCGCATCGTCCAGCAATTGCGAACCGATATGGCAATCGATACCGACCACTTCAATATTCGGCAGCGCTGCCGCAGTGCGGTAACAATCCAGCGCATCCTCATAGGCGACGCCGAATTTGTTTTCTTTCAGGCCGGTGGAAATATACGGATGGGTTTTGGCGTCGACGTTCGGATTGACGCGCAACGATACCCGCGCACGCTGTCCGGTTTCGCCTGCGATTGCATTGAGGCGATGCAATTCGGGAATCGATTCGACGTTAAAGCAGAGAATATCGTGCGACAACGCCAACCGCATTTCGTCGCGGCCTTTGCCGACGCCCGAAAAGATCACTTTGCGCGGATCGCCGCCGGCGGCAATCACCCGCAGCAATTCGCCGCCGGAAACAATGTCGAAACCGGAACCAAGCTGCGCCAGGATATGGAGTACCGCCAGATTCGAGTTCGATTTAACCGAATAGCAGATCAGCGCAGCATCGGCAGCGGCGCCGTGCTCATTGGCGCGGCAAGCGTCGGCATAGGCGGAAAAATTCTCGACCAACGCCTGTTTCGAATAGACGTATAAAGGCGTGGCGTATTGCTCGGCGAGCGCCGATAGCGGCGTCTGTTCGGCGTGCAGTACGCCATTGCGGTATGAAAAATGCGACATCGGGAGCAGGAAGGAAAGGATTAAAGGTGATTGGAAGGAAATTTAAAGGATATCTAAGACCCGGCGAAAGGGTGCGGCAACATGCGCTACGGGAATTTGGGTGAGGCGGGAGGAATCGGACTCATGTCCGGCGCTGACGTCGTCGTCGGCGGCGGCGGTGCAACGACTTTAGGCGCATCGGGGTCCGCCGGCACCTTCGGCATGTAGAGCGGACCGACCTGGCCACAGGCGCTCAACAGCCCCATCAGAGAGAAGGCGCTGAAAATAAGAATGGCACGCGGCAAATAAAATAATGGCTTCACGATTAGAATCTGGGTTTAGATCAACGCATTGGAGTGTAGCATGACGGAATCCGAATTCCTGGCCCTGGCCGATGAAGCGTTTAGCAGTATCGAGAATTCGCTGGAAACCGCGGCGGAAACGACCGACCTGGATGTCGAGTGCAGCCGCAGCGGCAATGTGCTGGAAATCGAATGCATCGATAGCCGCTCGAAAATCATTATTAATACCCAAGCGCCGATGCAGGAAATCTGGATTGCGGCGAAATCCGGCGGCTTTCACTATAAATACGACGGCCGCATCTGGCGCAACACGCGCGACGGCTCCGAGCTGTTTGCGGTGCTGTCGGCGATTGTTAGCGAACAGGCCGGCGTGACGGTAATTATCAGCAGCGCGCTTTAGCGCTTGCCTGGTAGAAAACTAGCGCAATTAAGATAAATCCATACGCGTTTACAGACCCTCCGATATTTTATAGACGACAACATTATCTTAAGATTCTCTCCGTTCCCCGGGGCCTGCATCGCATCCGCCTAGGCCGGCAAAAGGAACAGAGGATCAAAGGAGCGAGATAATGCCAGTCGCAGGTCTTTCAGCAAGCCCACCCATTTGTGTATCGCCAGGGTC
>DATMOE010000066.1:0-5572 GCA_035568435.1 Herbaspirillum sp.
ACGAAGACGGTTTGATGCGTCGGCACATGCACGTCGGCGACATCCGGGTTGGCAACGAATACCGCAACCGCCGGTTCGGACAGCTTCACCATCTCGCCGGTGCCCGCCGGCACGGTCAGCGTTGGATCTATGTCGGCGGCGTAGGCGCAGGGCAAGGTCACGCTGGTCAAGCCGCACGTGATGGCCACAGCCGCGATGACTTTCAATGCCAATCGACGCCGCGCGCGAAGGAATGCGAACAGAGGCAGTGCGCTAAAGGGCAGCGGCAGTTTCGGCAAATTCGGCAAACGCGTTATGCCGCCGACGACTACCGCGACTGCCGCAGCGCGTGATGGCGCGGCTGACGGTGTACCGGATGCAGCACCCGATTCGGCGCTCGATTTCGAACCGCGATAGATGACCACGGCAGGGACCGCCGCATGGCCATTGGCGGCGCCGTGCTTGGCCGTGTCTGCTGAACGTAATGCGCGCGATACATCTTCGCCCCATACCGGCGCCGTTTGCGGCTCCGTGGTGTCGGCGGCGGGCGGCTCACTGCGATCCTGGGTTGCGAAGCTGCGCAATGCGAGCGACAGCGTGCCCAAGTGTGTCGCAACGGCGACCATCTGGGCCGTCACTGGCGTTACCTCGAAGGTGACCGTGCGCGCGCGCGTATCGGGTTGCGCGGCGTTTTCTTTCGGACGCTGAAATGCGGAGCCGACCGCGAGCACACGCACCCGATTGACCACTGTCTCCGATTCGACGCCCCGGCCGGCTTTGGCCGTGTCTTTGGCTGCATCGCCGAGGCTCTGCGTGAGCAATACGTCGACATAGTCGCCGGGCTGAATCAGCCCCGCATTGCCCGATACATCGTCAATCGCAACCGAGATCGCGCGCATGTCGGGCTTGAGGGCGGCGGCGAGAAAGCCGGGCGCGTTGGGCGTGATGACATCGGCGAGACCGAGCGGCGTGCCGGCGTGTACCGCGTGGCGCAACAGGTCGCCCTTAAGATCGTTGTTCGCGTTTTCGGCGCCGTCGGGGGCGGCTGGTCCTTGGACCAGCGCGCCTGTTGGAACTTGTCCACTTGGCACGCTTTTCCAGACGAGATCGCTGTCGCGCAGCAGCAGGCCGTCGGGCAGATCCGCAGCGGCGGCGCGTATGTGCGCCATCCCCTGGGTACCGGCCGCAGCCGGTTGCGAGGCCGAGATGAAGAGCGTGCGCAAAATGAGTGCGCCGATGATGGCGATGACGATAAGGCCTGCGAATTTGAGGATTCTGGACATAGCGACGAGTTGTCTTTTGGTTGTTTTTTAGAGGAGAGGCGCACTATGCGCGAGCGGCGCCCAGACTGCCGCGCCGCCGCCCAGCGCGAGCGCGATGCCGTAAGGCACGCCACGCGCACGCGACAGACATGCCAGCCAGCGCAAAGCGTCGATACGGCGGTACAGCGCGTCCGCCGCGATCACCGCCAGGCCCAATATCAGGCCGCAAACGGAGACGATGACAAAGACGGGCGCGGCCAAGGGCGGGCCGGCCCACAGAAAGATCGCTGCGGCGAGCTTCGCATCACCGCCGGCGATCCATCCGAAACGAAACAGCAACACGGCTACGGCGAACGCTGCCGCCGCCAGGCCGACGTGGCCGAGAAATACAGTGACGCTGATCGGAACCAGCGCTGCTGCAACAAAATAGAGACCGGCGACAACGAGCACCGCGCGGTTGGGTAGACGCCGGGAAAACAGATCTGAGAAGGCCAGTGAAGCCAACACAAGGCAGGTCGCCAGCTTCACTGAATACAGCATCTTCGTTTCCCAGGGTCGAGTTATGCATTTTCGCGCGATGGCTATGGCGAGTATGTTCGATGAACATGTATTCCTCCATGTTTTTGCGCGAAGATGGTTTAGCCAGCAGCGGCTGTTACCTTGCTGATCAGGTTGGTGAATACGGTCGAGAGACCCGTGTTAAGCAGTACACCTGCGGCGATGACCGCAACGACAACGACACCGGCAAGCACAGCGTACTCGAGTGCGGTGACGCCGCGTTCATCACGCGACAGGGATTTGATGGATTGCAGCATGAATTGCAGCATGAGTAGCTCCTATTTAGAGGCTGTTCGGCCGTGGGTACGAGTTGACGGAAGGTCCGGGTGGATTCTTCCCAGCGTGTTATCGGCACAATTCGATCTGATCTTGAGGTCTAGAAACAGATCTTGGGTTGCCGTACAGAAATACACGTGATTTTGATGATAGCGGCGAATTCAACTATTTGATGCCGCGATATAAGCTGAAAAAGTAACGCTATTCGGCTGAATGAAGACTTGCTGGATTTGCACCCTGTAAATTGTTCGAATTGCTCGTTGGGGTGCACTAAGAAACGGTTGTACGCTGAGCCGTAGAGAATGTCAATCAGCGTCCAATACTTCCCGGATTAGAGGGGCGCCGCGTCCAATAGTTGCCACCTTTTGTTTTGTTGTTATATGGAGGGGCTATGGGCGGCTCGCGCAGTGCGCCGGTATTGGCCCGGGCCGACGCCAAAACAGCGCTTGAAGACGCGGTTAAAAGCCGCTTCTGACTGATAACCGACGGCTTCACCGATCGCGGCGACTGAGCGCTTGCTCTCGAGCAGCCATGCGGCTGCCTGCGCCATGCGGGTTTGCATTAAAAACTTGGCGGGCGTCGCGGCGGCAATCTGATGGAACAGGCGGGCGAACGTGGCGCGCGACATGTGACACGTTGCCGCCATATCGCGCAGTGTCCAGTTCTTTTCCGGCGCGTCCAGTATGGCTTGCAGCGCTGGCTGCAGGCGGCGTTCGGCCAGCAACGCGAATATTCCCGGCGTCGCAGCGGCTTGTTCAAGCCAGGCGCGTATCAGCAATGCGAATAATGCAGACGAAAGCTGCGAGACGACCGCGCTGGCGCCTGGACGCATGCCATCCGTTTCAAACCGCAACATGCTCAGCAGCGCGTTTAATCCGGCAAAGTCGGGCCTGCCGGCTGTGCGTATCAGGATGGATTCTGGCAAGGCGGCCAGTAAAGCGCTGGAAGAGAGGTGGTCCCGATCAAATATAAATTGGCCGCAAAGTATGTCGGTGACGGCGCCCATGCCATCGTTGCTTTTCAGTTGCACCGGATGATTGCCGGGCAGGTCGCGCAGTGGCGAGTAGTTGTTCGCGTCGCCGGTGTGCAAGCGATGCGCGCTGCCTTTTGGAAACACAATAATGTCGCCTTCTTGTAGCTGTAACGGAGCGCCTTTTGGTCCGGCTGCATCAAGCCAGGCGGTGCCGCCCACGATCAGGTGATAAGGCGCGATCCCAGGCGCCACGGCAGCTTGGTCTAGTAGCCATGGCGCGCCGAAGTGACAGCGTATATCGAGCGCCGTGCGTAGAGGGTAAAGCGACAATAGGCGGCTAAGCGGGTCCATGGATCATGTTGATTAAGACTAATAAGCAAATTATAGGCAATTTCAGGCATTAAATTTCACATGAGGCGTCTCTATACTTCTTTTCATGCCGACATGTGGTTGGCTAGACAATGACACAATCAAGTTAAGGAGTAATGATGAACCGCCTGAATACCCAACCAGTTTCGCAAGCCAGCGGCCAAGCCGCGCAGTTGTTTGCCGCCATCAAAGGCGCGGCCGGGATGGTGCCAAACGCTTATGTTGCCGTTGGCACGAATAGTCCGCTTGCTTTGCAAGCCGTATTGAATTTGGCAGATGCCGAGACCAAAAGCAGCCTGAGCGGCAAGGAAGTCGAAAGCATCAAGCTGGCGGTGAGTGAAGTGGCGGGCTGTGACTATTGCTTGGCCGCGCACAGCTTGATCGGCAAGAAAAAAGGCCTAAGCCGCGAAGCAGTCCTCGGATTGCGTCACGGCCAGCCTTCGGGCGATGCACGTTTAGATGCGCTGGCGAGCTTCGCGCGGACCTTGGCAAGTACCAGCGGCACAGCTTCGGATGAGGTGGTCGCCGCGGTGAAAGCGGCAGGCTATAGCGATCAGCAAATTGTCGACACGCTACTGGTCATCGCTAGCATTACATTCACCAATTTGGTTAACCGGGTGAACGATACTGCGCTGGATTTTCCGGTCGCCGATTGATGCCAATTGCAGTCTAAAATCCTTTAAGTTTTACCTGTTGAGGTGACCCTTCGACACGGCCTACGGCCTGCTCAGGGCGAACGGGGGTTTTTCTAAATTTTCACAAAACCCCGTTCGCCCTGAGCCTGTCGAAGGGTCACCTCGGAGGAAAAAGTCAAAGAATACTGATGAACCTAATCTTTAATCGTTCACTTTAAAAATCTGCAGCCCGGCTTCGGCCGCCTGCTCGCCTTTGGTGTGAACGACATAGAACCGCTTCAGCGAAGGGACATACACCGAGGTCTTGCCGCCGAAGGTGTCCACATGTTGCACCTTCTTATAACTATCCGGGTTTTCCTGCGAGAATACATCCACGCCTTCCGCGCCGGAGACAATCAGACGGTGATGCTTGGCATCGAAGGTCATGTCGTCGGAGATGTTCACCGTATTGAAGGTGGTGATCAGTTTGCCGCTTTCCGAGTCGATGACAAACAGCACGCCAGGGTTACGCGAACCAACGAAAAGCCGGTGATTGGCTTCATCGAAGCCCATCGCCGCGTTCGAATTCAAGCCCGGAAAGGTCCAGGTTTGCAGCACGGTATTGGTGTTGAGATCGATGACGCCGATCTGGTTCTTGTCGCGCATGTTGACGTAAAGCTTGTGCGCTTGATGATCGATCACCATGCCCTTAAGCGTCGCGGCCTCGAGGCGGATCCGGCCGACGACTTCTTTCTTGTCGACCGAGATCATGCTGATATAAGAAAAATCGGCTTTGGCGCTCTTGCCGCCATTGCCGAGATAAATAGTCCGCGTTGCCGGTTCGAACACACCGAAGTCCGGCCCCGGTTCCAGCGGGATGCGCTTGATCAGATGCAGATCGGTGGCATCGAGAACGTCGCATGCAGCGTTCTTCGCATCGGCCACAAACAATTCATTCTTTGGCATCAAGGCCAGCATGTGCGGGCTTTTGATAATGCCCGTCGCACTCTTTAGATGCGCGCCGGTTTTCAGGTTGAAGACTTCAATCGAAGCATAATCTTCGGAGGGTACATACAATCTGTTTTTCTTGAGATCCACCGTAAAGTGGTCGAAGTCGCCGCCTGTCACGGCAGGCAGCGGGGTGTTACCGATTAAGGTCAAAGGCGGTTGAGCGGCAACGGCATTAAAACTGAGGCACAGGGTCAACAGGGCTGCAGGTTTCATTACAGATGGTGTTGCAATGAGTCTTTTCAAAATCTTCATTTTCATCCTAAAAAATAAATGTTTTTATCCCACGCTAGTTCTGTGAGAAATTAAATGTCTGCTCCGCTACCACTATGTCATTGGAATTGTTCTCGCATTGATATCGCATCATAGCGGTTTTTACCGCAGCGTCGAATACCCCGGGCGGATTTGATTTGATGATCTCCACACTGATGACTTTGCCCGATTGAATCTTCGCTCTGGCGGTAACGCTGCCTTGAATGCCCATCGCCAATGCCTTGGCCGGCATTTCAGGCGCAACCTGCACCGGGCACGCC
>DATMOE010000067.1:0-6801 GCA_035568435.1 Herbaspirillum sp.
ATCGACATGCTCAAACGACTTATCCATCAGGCCGAAGAGTTGAGAAATTATTTTGATGCGCCTGCGGCCTGCAAAGTCGAGCGCTTACGCTTAATCACCAATACAAATTTTGATTCGTCTCAATAAGGAATTTTAATGAACGCAGTTGCCGCACTATCCATCCCCATTGATGCCGTTACCGCATCATCGCAAATACCGCATGAAAGTATTTCGCAACATGACGTACAACAATTTCAACAGGCGATGTTCAGCAAGGCCCCCACGGAAACCGCACCCGGCAATATCATTAAAGACGGTATTGCCGCGATTGAAAAAAGGGAAGTCCAATTTCGCAACACGATGTCCCGCCTTAGCGATGTCGGAAAAATCGGGACAAGCACCTCGGATATGCTCGCATTCCAGGCAGAGCATCTGAAAATGCACATCACCTACGAGGCAACAGCGCGCGTCATCAGTCTCACGGCGCAAAACATCACCGAACTGATGCGCATGCAGTGATGAAACGATTCATCTCTCTCATTCTCCTTTGCTGTCTACTCGCCTTATTGACAACATTAGCCGCTTGCGATCGTCGCGGCACTGCGCTGCTCAACGGACTGCCTGAAGAAGAAGCCAATACGATCGTCGCCGCATTGGCGCAATCCAATATAACCGCCAGCAAAACGGTCGTCGATAACGGCACTGCCAGTATCTATGTCGCGGGGATCAACCAGTCGGCGGCGCTTTCCGAATTGCATCAGCGCGGTTTGCCTCGCCAAAGCTATGCCAGTCTGGGCGATATATTTAAAAAGGACGGCATCATTTCGACGCCCCTGGAAGAACAGGCACGTTATATCTATGCACTGGCGCAAGAACTGGAAAAAACGCTGTCGCAACTGGACGACGTTGTCTACGTCCGCGTACACCCAGTTCTGGCGCGCAAGGCATCGCTTAATGGTCCCGCAGCAAACGCGTCCGCAGGCGTGCTGATCAAACATCGTCCAGATGCCGATCTCACTTTTTTAATTCCACAGATCCAGGAATTGGTTGCACATTCAATACCTGATCTGCGTGCAGATCAAGTCGCCATCATCATGGCCGTCTCGGAAGACCGTCGATCAATAAATGAAGCGGCAGACGATCGCACTATCGCTGTGCAATCCATCGGCCTGGGATGGTGGCTGGCTTTAACCGCCCTACTCGGCTTGTTGATTGCAGGCGGCGTATATGCAATCAAACGTAACGAATTCAATTCGATGCATTACCATTTCGGAACTAAAGCGGAAGTACTTGAATTGCATGAGTGAATCCGTTTTACATCCCCTCGCGTTATCAGGATTGCCGCAATGCCGGCGCTATGCCGCTCTGATCGCATTTAACCGCTGCCCCAGCCGTTATTTGCATCCTAGCTGGCATACAGAATTCGCTGCTGCCGATTTAGCCCGATATCTATGCGACGGCGCCTATGCACATACGCTGCTTTCCGATTTCATCCTTGAAAAAACAGGTTTGATCGATATCAGCGATGCAGACATGCAACACCCCGCCGTGCAGATCGGCATGCATCTGAATGCGAGAGAACTACAGGCGTTGGCATACCGCCTTGCACTGATTCTGCTAGGTCAGCCGATACGCAGCGCCATTTCCAAAGCCAGTGTCGCCGCATGGCATGCAGCGCTCGGTGGATCGCTGCATCACTTTGCATGCAAACACGCGCCGTTGTTGGGTGGTGCGCACTATCGAGAGTTGCCGGCATGGCAAGTGGCTTCTATATGTCCAGAAAACATTACAGAACAGGCGCTTGCCATCGGCTTTCAGTTCTTGAACATCGGCAGCCACGTACTCGATCCCGCCATCGGTCAACGCCTTCGTTTTAAATTGCCGCGAGAAATCGCGCAACAAGAAAATCTCACGATCGACACCGATCACTATCTGGAGGTATGGACATGGATATACCGAGTATGGAACAGCACGCCGATGCGCGCTTCGCCGTCATGCATACCGGTCCTGGCGGCGTGCAGGTGAATCGCGCTGCGCGGATCATGTCGGCGGAGACGCACGCGTCGTTTTTAAGCGCCGGCGAAATGCTTGCGAGTGCGCAGCAATTAGCCGACGAAACAATCGACGCAGCGCAAGCCGGTTACCAGGACGCATGCGAACAAGGCTATCAAGCCGGCATGGAACAGGCGCGTCAGCAAATTACGCAGGGAAATATCGAGCTGAGTTTGAACCGCTGCCGCAGCCTGGAGAATCTGGAACAGGATTTAAACGCATTGGTTCTGCAAACTTTGCGCCAAATGCTGGGGGAAATCGATCGTTCCGAACGAGTATGCCTGCTGGTGCACGAAGCCTTGAATCGCCTTGGAAAATTGCAGGGCGAAATCACACTGCACGTACATCCTGATCTGGCCGAGCAAGTCGCCTCCAGCATGTTGCAACGGCAAGCCTCCTGCCATGAGGCGACATTGAAAACCGTCGCCGATCCTGCACTGGCGGTGGACACCTGCCGAGTCGTTTGCAGCAGCGGTTGCGTAGAAGGTAATTTGCAACAACAACTTGCCGCCATTGAATCTGCACTGGGCGGACGCAGTGACGACAGCATCAGTGACGACAGCATGTCGGACCTTGAGGTTTAACGCATGCTAAGCGCGCACCTGAAACACATGCAACGGACCTTGCCTCGCGTCGATATGTTTACCGTCAGCGGCAGCATCCAGCAAGTACTCGGCAACGTCGTCCGTGCCAGAGTCCCTTCTGCACGCATGGGCGATCTTTGTCTGCTGCGTTGCCCGGAACACGGCTGGCAGCGCCAGGCAGAGGTGATCGGTCTGAACGGCGACCATGCGATTCTGGCGCCGCTGGGCGAACTCAACGGCATTTCCAGTCAAACGAAAGTGATCGTCACCCGGGAACGCTACGCCATTCCGGTCGGCCCTGCCCTGCTCGGCACCGTCGTCGATGGCTTCGGCCAGCCATTCGATCCCTCGCAAGTCTTGCGCAATCCCACGATGCGTCAAGTCGATGCTCCTGCGCCGATGCCGGCCGATCGCAGTCTCATCTCGAACCCAATGCCAGTCGGTGTGCGCGCCATCGATGGCTTGCTGACCTGCGCCGAAGGTCAACGCGTCGGTATCTTTGCCGCTGCCGGCGTTGGTAAAACGACCTTACTCTCAATGATCGTCAACGGTAACGAAGCCGATGTCTGCGTGATTGCATTGATCGGCGAACGCGGCCGCGAAGTCGGCGAATTTCTCGCGCATGAACTCGATGCCGCACGCCGCAAGAAAACCGTCGTCGTCGTCGCTACCGCGGATCGTCCTGCGATGGAACGTTTAAAAGCCGGTTTTGTCGCCACCACAATCGCCGAATACTTCCGGGCGCAAGGGAAAAGCGTTTTGCTGCTGATGGATTCCGTCACCCGGCTGGCGCGTGCGCAACGCGAAATCGGTCTGGCCGCCGGCGAAGTACCGGCGCGGCGCGGATTCCCACCGTCGATGTTTTCCATGTTGCCGCGCCTGTTCGAACGCGCCGGCCCCTCCAACCATGGATCGATCACGGCTTTCTACACTGTCCTGGTCGAAGGCGACGACATGAACGAACCGGTCGCCGATGAAGTGCGTTCACTGCTCGATGGCCATATTGTTCTCTCCCGCGAGCTGAGTACGGAAAATCACTACCCCGCAATCGACATACTGGCCAGTCTGAGCCGGGTCATGCGTCGCGTAGTCAGACCGGATCATCAGGCGCTGGCGGAAAAATTGCGCAACCTGCTGGCCCGCCATAAAAAAATCGAATTACTGATCCGGCTTGGCGAATACCAGAAAGGCAACGATGCCGCATCCGATGAAGCACTGGAAAAAATCGACGCCATCAATGCATTTTTAAAACAGTCGGCCGGCCCATCCATTCGCTATGAGCAGGTCCTAAAGGAACTAAGAACATGTTTGATGTAAACACGCCACGCCTGTTACGCGCGTTGTCGCATGTCAAAGAGGTGCGTACATCGCTGGCCGAAGCTGAATACCTGCGCCGTACGCGTCATCAACGCACATTGCAGCAGAACTGCATGACACATGTTCAACAACTGGATCACTGCAAATCCATCCTGCCGCAACAGAAGGCAACGATATTGGCAGGGCTGACTGCCAGACCGGTCGATCTGCGCCAAATTCATACTGCGCACGAAACCGTCCGAAAACTGCAACAACGCATAGATGCACTGGAACAAGAACGCCAAGAACTCGAAAAAAGCCATCAGCAGGCCTGCATCGATAAAGATCAAGCGCATCGAAAATTCACGGGCGCAACACGCCAACAACAAAAATTCAAGGAAATAAAAGCACGCAACGATGCATTGACGGCACAGCAATCCAACGAAAAGGAACAGGATGAACTGGAAGATCGGCCCTGCGCCTCTGCGCTTTTATTACCGGATAGATTACAGATAGAAAGAAAGTAAGACATGATTCCAACTGCTATGGTCAACACCAATGCCGCCGCCTTGCAAATGGCGCGCTCACGTCAACCGGAGCATGCGGCTACGCCCGCATCGTCATCGAAAGCCGCTGAATTTGCCGATCAAATCGCGCTTCAGGAAAAGACGCAGGCCTCGCAAGCAGAGGCACGGAAGTCATCAGGAAAACCCGATCAACCGGAGAAGCCGGATGCATCGGATTCATTGGATACGTCAGACATGGCTGCCGATGGCATGGCGGGTGGCCAGCCTGTTCCTGTACCACGCAAGCCTAATCAACTGAAAGAGGACGATATTGCGATAGCAATTGCAATCCCGGCCATGCAGGAACGCCCAAATAACACTGACCTCCCGACGATAAACAATGGTCAGCGCAACATCATCAACATGACCAATGAGAGCAACGAAACAATCGGCGCATTGGCGATCACATCCAAAAACTTTGCCCCGATCTCCAGCCAAAACGATGGCAATAATCAATTTAATAATCAATCCAACAATCAATCCCGGATGATCGGCAACACAATACCTGCCTCGCAGATAAGTAGTGGCGCCATGTCTTCTCCGCTATCCGGCGACATCGGCGCCATTGGCGATATGCAAGCGCTGGTCAATGAATTTGAAACCAGCATTAATCACTTTGAGCGTGCCGGCAATCAATGGGTTGGCAACGCCAAAATCGTATTTCAATCGACTGTACTGAGCGGCACATCCGTTCAGATTACGGGCGATGGGAAATCACTGAGTATCCAGCTAGTACAGTCAGCGCTGTCATCGACTATGGCCTCTCTTCACCACCAGGAAAAACAACTCTGCGATGCGTTGACGCGCCGGCTTGGCCGCACCGTCACCGTGCACATCGGACAAACGCTCGATCTCGATACACAGGCCGCCGACGATGCAGAACCTCAATGACCTTCCGGTTTTACCGGACCTACCTGATTTAGCGGATTTAGCGGATCCGCCGGATTTGCGCCAGCCAGAACATTATCAACCGATCAATTTGCGCAATATCACAACTGCTGCGGCAACCGTTCTGAGCGCACTGCAGAATAAATTTATCGTGCTCAATATCGGTGCCGATACATGGCATCTGCGATTCTCCGCACAATCGGGATTGACGGCCGGATCGCTCATACAGGCAAAAGGAGAATGGCTCGGACACCGGATAACGCTTTGGTTTCCGCAAGTGCTACTGCAGCGCACGCTACAAATCTGCATGCCGGATTTATCGGCAGCAGTCGTTCCGCCGGCATTATTCCCAGCCATGGCAAGCAATGCCATCGGCGCTTGGCTCGAATCATTACCGCACCGCGAATCACTGCGCATCGACACCATCGAGGAAGCAGCGCACATGCCGGCCGTCACGGAAACCGACGATGGATGCACGCGGCATCATCTGCTGGCGCGCCGCAATGCGCCGTCTCCGGTGCCGATCGATTATGCGATCGCCATCGATATCGACCCGGCGCTGGCTGCAGCGCTGCCGAAACTATGCGTCGGCCTATCGTCGGACTGGCCCGAACCAGCGCAGGCGCTGCTGAGTTTGCCGCTGCAACTGCAATGTGAAATAGGTCGTGTAATCGCGCCCTACGCAACACTGGACGCGTTGCAGTACGGCGATATCCTGTTCTTCAACCCATACGCAAATCCTGACAAGGGCAATCTGTCCGGTCTCATCGTGCGACTTAGCTATCGCCAACGTCCCCTGGCACAAGCGCGTCTTCAACAACCCGACCTGATGGTCATCACCGATATCGATATGAACGACAGAAAATCTTTTTTATATGACGACCTCATCGACGAATCCGCATCCGATCCGTTCCATACCATCGCACCGTCGCCACTGCTGCATGCAGATGAGGGAGATGAGGAATTCGATAACGAGCCTAACGATTCAGATATAGATACAGAAACAGATCCGTTACCGCTCACGCGCTCGGCGCCACCCGCCGCCAACGGCCTGAGCCAACTACCGATGCAAGTCGTCTTCGACGTCGGTAATTGCGAAATGAGCTTCGCCGAATTGCAGAATTTACAAGCTGGAAATATCATCCCGCTGGCGTCCAACATGCCGGAGGTGGTACGGGTCAGCGTCAACGGCCGCGTCATTGCCAGCGGCGAATTGGTTGAAATCGACGGCAAAATCGGCGTCATGCTTGCACGGATAGCCGACGTCCGATGAGCAGCGACATCAATCCGATTGCGCTAGCCTTACTGCTGGCGCTGCTGAGTCTGGTGCCGATGGCGATCATCATGACGACGTCGTTTTTGAAAATCAGCGTCGTCGCCATGTTATTGCGCAATGCATTGGGCGTGCAGCAGATACCGCCGAATATCGCCATCTA
>DATMOE010000068.1:0-4851 GCA_035568435.1 Herbaspirillum sp.
CGAGACCGGTCAATTTCTTCTTGCTGCCATACCAGAAATTAGCCAGGCCGCGCGAGAAGAATACGGCCGAGAACATCGAGGTCAGAATGCCCAGGCAATGCACCACGGCAAAGCCGCGGATCGCACCGGAACCGAAAATCAACAGTGCCAGACCGGCAATCAGGGTGGTGACGTTGGAGTCCAGAATGGTGCCCCAGGCGCGCTCGAAGCCGATCGCAATCGCAGCCTGCGGCGAATTACCGGCGCGCAGTTCTTCGCGTATCCGTTCATTGATCAGCACGTTGGAGTCGATCGCCATACCCAGGGTCAATGCAATCGCGGCAATGCCGGGCAGTGTCAGCGTGGCTTGCAGCGTCGACAGCAACGCCACCAGCAGCAACAGATTGAGCGACAACGCCAGTGCGCTGAACAGTCCGAACATCAGGTAATAGCAGACCATGAAGACGGTGATCACCAGGAAACCGTAGAGCGTCGAGTCGAAACCCTTGCGGATATTATCGGCGCCCAGTTGCGGCCCGATAGTGCGCTCTTCGATGATTTCCATCGGCGCCGCCAGCGAGCCTGCGCGCAGCAGCAAGGCCAGATCGGACGCTGCTTCGGTCGATTCCATACCGGTGATCTGGAAATGCGAGCCCAGTTCGTCGCGGATGGAAGCCACCGTCAGCACTTCGCCCTTGCCTTTTTCAAACAGCACGATGCCCATCATCTTGCCGATCTTGTTGCGTGTCGCGTCGCGCATTCTGCGGCCTCCGTCGCCGTTCAGATCGATGGTCACCGAAGGCTGGTGATTCTGATCGAAGCTGGCCGAGGCGCTGGAGATGTAATCGCCGGTCAGGATCGGTTCCTTGTACAGCACGACAGGCGCGTTGCGGCCGACTTTGAACAGTTCCGAACCGAACGGCACGGGCGAAGTCAGCTCGGTGCCGCGCACAACGGATTCATCGGCCATGCGCACTTCCAGCGTCGCAGTACGGCCGATGATGTCCTTGGCGCGCGCCACATCCTGCACACCGGGCAACTCCACCACAATGCGGTCTGCGCCCTGGCGCTGGATGGTCGGTTCGCTCACGCCCAGTTCATTGACGCGCTTGGAGAGGGTCAGAATATTTTGTTTAACGCCGTCATCCTCGGTCTGCTTGAGCGCTTCGGGACGCAAGGTGCCGATCAGTTTCAGATCGGTGCCGCTGCCGCCGTCGGTCAATAACATTTCGCTTAACTGCGAAGCCAGCGCTTCCTTGGCGGCAGCCAGCGTACTCTGATCCCGGAACGAAATTTCGATGGTGTCGCCAACACGGGCGATACCGCTCTGCCGTATATTTTTGTCGCGCAGGATGCTGCGGGTGGAACTCAGCAAGCCTTGCAGACGCTTGTTGATCACCGCCTTGATATCGACCTGCATCAGGAAATGCACGCCGCCGCGCAAATCCAGGCCCAGGAACATCGGGAACGCATGCACGGCTTGCAGCCATGACGGTGTATTCGGCAGTAAATTGAAGGCGATGACGTAGGTCGGGTCGGTCGGATCGGTATTGAGCGCATGCTCCAGCAAAGCCTTGGCTTTGAACTGCTGATCCGTATTGGCAAAACGAGCCCGCACCGAGGCTTGAACGCCGCTGTTGTCGAACAGAATGCTCTCCGGCGCCAGACCGCCCTTCTGCAACGCATCCTGGGCCTGCGTCATG
Organism: Herbaspirillum sp.; assembly: GCA_035568435.1. Classification (GTDB taxonomy): domain Bacteria; phylum Pseudomonadota; class Gammaproteobacteria; order Burkholderiales; family Burkholderiaceae_D; genus Herbaspirillum. Next base: position 1,683 of record DATMOE010000068.1, read on the forward strand.
ACGGAACTGGTCAGCTTGAGGGTGGATTTGGCGCTGCTGATCTGTACTGCAGGCGATTCGCCGAAGAAGTTCGGCAAGGTATAAAAGGTACCGAACAATATGGCCAGTACCATCAGCACATATTTCCAGAGAGGATAACGATTCATAGTTTCAGCGTCGATTAGATGTTACGTGCTTGATGTACTTAATATGCTTAAGGTCGTGCTTATGGTGCGATATTGCGGCAGAAAACGCAGACGGCAGCGCGCAAACCGGTTGCGCACTGCCGCTGGCTGGACTGGCATTCCAGCTATTACATCGTTTTTACGGTGCCCTTTGGCAACAGCGTTGTAATGGCCGTTTTCAGCACAACGACTTCGGTGCCTTCAGCAATTTCAACGGTCACATAGTTGTCGACAACCTTGGTGACCTTGCCCAGCAGACCGCCGGAAGTAACGACTTCGTCGCCCTTGCCCAATGCGTCCATCATGGCTTTCTGTTCCTTTTGACGCTTCATCTGTGGGCGAATCATCAGAAAATACAGGACGACAAACATCAAGATGATCGGCAAGAAGCTGGTCAGGTTACCCATCAGGCCGGCGGCGCCGGCGCCAGCCGTTTGCGCATATGCGTTGGAAATAAACACTTGTTACTCCTGTTGGTTGGTTATTTATAGGTTATTTGAAAAAGAACTCGGCATTTTAGCACCGCCCAGACCCTATTTCCCGTATTCAGAAAAAGCAATCGCCCTACCCTATACGCCACGCGCCCGATCCGCATGAAAGCGCTGTACGAAAGGCTGAAATTGCCCTTCATCAATAGCGGCCCGGATTTCTTTCATTAATTGCAGGTAATAGTGCAAATTGTGAATCGTATTGAGTCGCGCACCGAGAATTTCGCCGCTGCGATGCAGATGATGCAAATAAGCGCGTGAAAAATTGCGGCAAGCATAGCAGTCGCAGGTCTCGTCCAGCGGCTTTTCGTCGTCCTTGTGGCGGGCATTTTTAATTTTGATATCGCCGAAACGGGTAAACAGCCAGCCGTTGCGCGCATTGCGCGTCGGCATGACGCAGTCGAACATGTCGATGCCATTGGCTACGCCGGCGACCAGATCTTCCGGCGTTCCCACGCCCATCAGGTAATGCGGCTTGTCGGGCGGCAACTGCGGCCCGGTATGGGCCAGGACACGCATCATTTCTTCTTTGGGTTCGCCAACCGACAGGCCGCCGATGGCAAAGCCGTCGAAACCGATCTGTTTCAGGCCTGCCAGCGATTCATCGCGCAAGGTCTCGAACATGCCGCCCTGCACGATGCCGAACAGCGCATTCGGGTTGCCGCCCTGCTGAAATTCATCGGCGGAGCGCTGCGCCCAGCGCAGCGACATGCGCATCGATTGCGCCGCTTCGACCTGCGTCGCAGGCCGGCCATCGATTTCATACGGTGTGCATTCATCGAATTGCATCACGATATCGGAATTGAGCACATGCTGGATCTGCATCGATACTTCCGGCGACAAAAACAACTTATCGCCGTTGATCGGCGATGCAAAATGCACCCCTTCCTCGGTAATCTTGCGCATCTCGCCCAGCGAAAAGACCTGAAATCCCCCTGAATCGGTCAGGATCGGCTGGTTCCAGCCCATGAATTTATGCAGGCCGCCGAATTTTTTGACCACCTCCAAGCCTGGGCGCAGCCACAGATGGAAGGTATTGCCGAGAATAATCTGCGCTTCAACTTCATTAAGCTCCAGCGGCGACATCGCCTTGACCGAACCGTAAGTGCCGACCGGCATGAAGATCGGCGTTTCGACCACGCCGTGATTCAGTTTCAGGCGTCCCCGGCGCGCATTGCCATCGGTTTTTAACAGGGTAAATTCAAGCATGTTGTTCTCTATCGGTCGAAAAAGCAGGCGTCAGGGTACTTGAAGCGCAAGCGTATTTCCAGAACTCATTTCATCCATAACGATCCGCACCATGCGATGCCAAAGCCGACAGGCGGCAAGAAACCATGCTGCGGATATCATGCGCGACGAATCGAATAATTTCCAGAAAGAAACTAAATGCACCTAGTCGGCCGGCCTTGGGTCATCGGTGCGCTCGCGCAAATCGACTTGGCGCACGTGACGACTCACGCCGAAAACGTGACGCCAAACGCAGCCGGCGCACCGCGTCTGCGCTACTCGGCAGTCGCGCAGCCTCCCATACCGGCAGCGTTGGACAAGCGCGGATGGGCCAGCGCTACCGGATCATCGTCAGCCCGCAGGCAGCGATCGGCATCGCATGCTGCCGATGCCGACCAAAATACATTCAATACGCTGCTCGATTACGCCAATATCTACCAATTGAACAATATGACGGACCGTCACGAGGCGCTCAATACAGGGTGGGCGCGCTTGAAGCATTACGAAACGGAACATGCCGACAACGATCTGGCCCGCATGCGCGTGAATATCCGCTCACTATTTTTCGACACCGCGCCGGCCGCCCGATCCGCGCAATGGCAACATCTTTCCCAAGCAGCGCGGCAGGATCTCAACCTGCTGTTCGCTATCAGCGAGAACGCCCACGAAAAAACCTGGCCCCGCCTGGCGCTCGCCCTGCAACCAAACAGCCGCCCCGACAGCACGCTCCACGCCTCGGACACCCCTTATCTAATGGCGTTGACGCAGACCCTGCGCGAACACGACGCCGCAAATCACCCTTTTTTCCAGCACCGCCTGGAAACCCTGCCGAGCGACCTGCGCGCCTTCATTGCAGAGATCATGCCGCCGCCCGCCGGAGAGACCGAGGCCGCCCACGCTGCCTATGTTGAACAACGGCAGGAGGATCTTGCCGCCTTGTTGTACCGGTGGCTGCTAGGCGATTGCAGCCCGACCGGCGGCGATAGCCGCTTAACGCTGGCATCGTTGCGCGCCACCCTGGCCGCAGCCTCCCAGGCTGAAGAAAAAGACACGCTCTTTTTGCAGGATATGTTTGTCTTTAACGGCACCACCACAGACATCTATCACGACGGCATGACCTTGCGCAACGCCGTGGGGAAAAGCGTTTCCGATCTGGCCGCTTATCTGGATACCCGCCCCAGCACCGGCCCCGATTTTGCGCAATTACATCATGCCTATAAAAAAACGCTGATCCGCCGCAAGTTATACCAATTGGAGGAGTCCCCGGATTACCCCATCGGCAGCCCCTTG
>DATMOE010000069.1:0-29422 GCA_035568435.1 Herbaspirillum sp.
TCCGCGCTCAGTTTGAGTGTCGCCGGTTTGGCATTGGCTGCGGTGGATAGTTGTTGCGCATCGATGGCGATGTTATTTAATTGCACGCTTTGACGCGGTGCTGCGTTGTAATCGTCGGCCCAGTTGAGTTTGCCGTTGCGCACGTTGAGTTGGGTCAACAATAGCGTCGGCGCGGCTGGGGTCGGGGTGGATACCGGCGCAGGCGTTGCTGCAGCAGTTTGCGCAACTGCTTTACCGGCCGGCTTCTGATTCGGTTTTGCTGCGCTTGCCGGTGGTGCGCTCAGGCGCAGCCAGTTCAAGACATTTTTTTGATCCAGCGCAGCCCATATTTCTGGCGTGTCGATCGTCAGTGCGTCGATTTCGCTATTGCCGTTGAGCAGATTGATTTGTTTGATTTTGGCTTGCACGCTGTGGCTGGTCAGCAGCGGTGCGTCATTGTTTTCAGTGAGGTTCAGATCGTCCAGTTTGATATCGCCGGACAATAGGATTTCAGGCTGTTCCTTGACGCGTGAAAACCGCAGATCGAGTTTGGTGCTGAGCTTGGCGCTGCGCACTTTGAGCGGCAACGCGACCGGCGAGAACGGCACATAGCCGGGCAGGTCGAGCTGGTCGAGATCCAGCGCCAATGTCGTTTCCATGCTATCGGCAAAAGGTTTGCTGCGGGCGTGCAGCGCCAGATGTGCGCCATTGATGGCGGCCGATGCATAGGGCTGGACAAACGTGTCGATCCTTGACGGTAGATTCGAGACCAACGGCGCGCCCAGATTGATTGCGCTGATCTCGATCTTTTTGCCGGTGACTTGGTCGTCGAACTGGATATCGCCACCCTGCAATTGCAGGTTCGCCAGCAGGAACGGCGTGCTTTCGCTTTTTGGTTTTGCCAGAATGCGATCGATCACGTCGGAAAAATTGTAGCGGCCGATGCCATCCGCGCTGGTGCGGATCAGATGTATTTTGGGATCGAACATCAGCCCTTCATCGAGCACCACCGCGCGCCGCAGCAGTGAGGTCGATGAGGCGTTGACGATCAAGGTTTTAACGGTGGCGGCGGGGGTGGTCCGGTCCGGTTCGTAGAGCGTGAAATCGGAGACTGTCAGCTTCAGGATGAAGGGATTGAAACTGACGTTGCCGATGTCGGCTTTGCGGCCCAGTTGTTCCTGAATTTGTTCAACCGCGATTTTCTTGACGTAGTGCGGGAGCGCCAACCAGCTGATAAACGCCAGCACCAGCCAGAGCGCGACAAGGGCGGCGACCCAACGCAGGGCCTTGCGCAACCATGCATGCTGCGACAGTGTGTTGGATATCCTGGCTTGGATGGGCACGATGGTCGCTCCTGGCATGCGTTTGATATTTGTTTTATGGGCGGCCGAACTGTTCGTTCGGCATGCAATCGATCTGGTTCCTTCAGCGGGCAGTTTAGCGGCTTATTGGCGAATTACAAATAGGGTTGAGCGTGCTGTTAACTTAAGTCCAACAGCCGTAGCAGATCCAGCGGCGCTGCGACGACATGATCGGCTTGCCATGAGTCCGGTTCGACATGGCCGCAATAGCCCCAGCCGGCAGCGATGGTCGGCATGCCTGCGGCTTGGCCGGCTTGGATGTCGCGCAGATCGTCGCCGACGTACCAGCAGTTTTGCGGCGCTAGACCGATGCGCTTGGCGGCTTCCAGCAACGGTGCTGGGTGGGGTTTGGGATGTCCGGTGGTGTCGCCGGAAACGACGCAGGCTGCGTGGCCCAAGCCGATCTGCGGCACCAGTAAATCGGTCAGCCGCGCTACTTTATTGGTGACGATGCCCCATTGGATGCCATTTTTTTCCAATGCCGCCAATAGCGCCGGGATGCCGTCGAACAGGGTGCTTTTTACGGCGATGGCGTTGGTGTAATTGGTGAGGAATTGATCGCGCAGCGGTTCGAATTCGGCTTGTCCCGGCGCTAGTCCGAAAGCCACGCCGATCAAGCCGCGCGCGCCGGCCGAGGCGACGGGGCGCAGTAGTTCGTAGGGGGTGGGGATCATGCCGCGCCCGACGCGAATGCGATTGACGGCTTCGGCAAGGTCGGGGGCGGTGTCGGCCAGGGTGCCGTCCAGATCGAACAAGACCGCGTGCGGCCGCGTCAGTTTCAGTTTGGCGGCTTCCATCAGGCGGGTTTGCTACAGGCAATCATATAGTTGACGCTGGTGTCTTGGTTGAGCGAATAGATTTTGGTGAGCGGGTTGTAGCTCAGCCCTTTGAGTGCTTCGAGTTCCAGGCCGGCCTCGCGGATAAAGCGGGATAGTTCGGCCGGTGTGAGGAACTTGGCGTAGTCGTGGGTGCCGCGCGGCAGCATGTGGAGCAGGTATTCTGCGCCGAGGATGGCGAACAGGTAGGCCTTGGGATTGCGATTGAGCGTGGAGAAAAACAGGCGGCCGCCAGGTTTGGCCAATGCGGCGCAGGCACGCACGATCGAGGTTGGATCGGGAACGTGCTCCAGCATTTCCATGCAGGTCACCACGTCGAAGGCGCCGGCCTGGCGTGCGGCCAAATCTTCGACGGCGATTTTTTCGTAGTGCACCCGAATGCCGCTTTCCAGGCTGTGCAGATCAGCCACTTTCAATGCTTTATCGGAGAGATCGATGCCGGTGACATCGGCGTCTTTACGCGCCATCGATTCGGCCAGGATGCCGCCGCCGCAACCGACGTCGAGCACGCGCTTGCCGGCTAATGGGGCGCGGGCATTGATCCATTCGAGACGTAAGGGATTAATTTCGTGCAAGGGGCGGAATTCGGCGCCGGTATCCCACCAGCGGTGTGCCAGGTCGCTGAATTTCTTGAGTTCTAAAGGGTCTGCATTCATAGACGGCATAATAAAGGAAAAGCTGCATCAGGCGAAAAAAAACCCCGCTTTGGCGGGGTTTTTATGCTGCTGAAACGTTGTTGATTACTTGCGAGTACCGACAACTTCGATTTCAACGCGGCGGTTTTTAGCGCGGCCTGCTGCTGTCTTGTTAGAAGCAACTGGTTGCGTTTTGCCTTTGCCTTCAGTGTAGACGCGATTGGCTTCAACACCCTTCGAGACCAGATATGCCTTCACAGCTTCTGCGCGGCGAACCGACAGTTTCTGGTTGTAAGCATCTTTACCGATTGCGTCAGTATGGCCGACGGCGATGATGACTTCCAGATTCAGGCTATTCAGATTGGCAACCAGATCGTTCAATTTCGATTTGCCTTCTGGCTTCAGGACAGCTTTGTCGAAGTCAAAGAATGCATCGGCAGCGAAAGTGACTTTTTCCGATGTTGGCGCAGGAGCAGGGACAACAGCAGGAGGAGCAGGGCGAGGAGCTGGAGCAGGAGCAGCAGCTTGAGCCAGCACGCCATCGCAACCTGGAACAGTGGCGTCAGCCGGTGTCCAGTAGCCATCGTGCCAGCACAGACCGCTGCCGCTGCGAACGATATTGCCACGGCTGTCTTGCGCGTAGGCGCTGTAAGGTTTTGGGGCTTGGATGTCGGTGGTTTGCGCTTGGGCTGAGAATGCGACGATCGCGGACGCAGCGAAGACAAGTTTTACTAATTTGTTCATGTTTCTCCTCTCGGGTGAGATATCCGCAGATTGAACTGCGCTACAAATATACGACATCAAAAAAAATGGATAGTATCACGTGGACCAGACCGTTACATGTAAATCATAAGCATGGCTTACATGTAAAGAACTTAGCCGCTATTCTGCCACACTGATCCGCTTCAACGAGGTTTGCCAAATGAGCAAACGACCGTTTTTGGCCCTTCGTTGTTTTATTGCAACGCGTCTTTGTCTCCTCCTGACGCGCCTCGGCAAATGTACGCGAAAACGCAGATTTAGGGGAACTATTAATGAAAACTAATAGTGAGCCGTGATGTTCTTGAAGCGCCGATTCGCTTCGAATGACCCTGATCGTTCACTGACAGTGGCTCATGCTAAAATCACCGGCTTACGCGTTCCTTTGCTATATATAGAGCGAGACCTGTCTCGGTAGAGGCGCGCATTAACCATCATAAAGACCCTCAGCCTCGCCAATGGATCAATTCGCTAAAGAAACAATCCCTATTTCCCTCGAAGAAGAGATGCGCAAGAGCTACCTCGATTACGCTATGAGCGTGATTGTGGGGCGGGCATTGCCGGATGTGCGCGACGGCCTGAAGCCGGTGCACCGCCGCGTTCTGTTTGCGATGCATGAAATGAACAACGTCTGGAATCGGCCCTTTGTGAAGTGCGCGCGGGTGGTCGGTGAAACGATGGGTAAATACCATCCCCATGGCGATGCGTCGATTTACGACACATTGGTGCGGATGGCGCAACCGTTTTCGCTGCGATACATGCTGGTTGACGGGCAGGGTAATTTCGGCTCGATCGACGGCGACGGCGCTGCGGCGATGCGTTATACCGAGTGCCGCCTGGACAAGATTGCCGGTGAATTGCTGGCCGATCTGGATAAGGAAACCGTCGATTTCGTGCCAAACTACGACGGTAAGGAAAAAGAGCCGTCGGTATTGCCGACCCGCATCCCGAATCTGCTGATTAACGGCTCGTCCGGGATCGCCGTCGGTATGGCGACCAACATTCCTCCGCATAATTTGACGGAAGTCATTGACGGCGCCTTATATGTTCTGCGCAATCCGGAATGTTCGATCGATGAGCTGATCGAAATCATCCCCGCCCCCGATTTCCCGACTGCCGGCATCATTTATGGCGTCTCGGGCGTGCGCGACGGTTATCGCACCGGCCGCGGCCGCGTGGTGATGCGCGCCAAAACCCATTTTGAAGAATACGGCAAGGAAAGCCGCACGGCGATCATCGTCGATGAACTCCCCTACCAGGTAAACAAGAAAGCGCTGCTCGAACGCATTGCCGAATTGGTGCGCGATAAGAAGCTGGAAGGTATTTCCGATCTGCGCGACGAGTCCGACAAATCGGGCATGCGTGTGGTGATCGAGCTTAAGCGCGGCGAAGTGCCGGAAGTGGTGCTCAATAATCTGTACAAGCAGACCCAGTTGCAAGATACCTTCGGCATGAACATGGTGGCGCTGGTCAATGGCCAGCCCAAGTTGCTGAATTTGAAGGAAATGTTGAGCTGTTTCCTGTCGCATCGTCGTGAAGTCGTCACGCGTCGCACCGTGTTTGAATTGCGCAAGGCGCGCGAACGCGGCCACGTGCTGGAAGGTTTGGCGGTGGCGTTGGCCAATATCGACGATTTCATCGCCATCATCCGCGCGGCGCCGACGCCGCCGGTGGCAAAAGATGAATTGATGACGCGGGCCTGGGATTCGGCCACGGTGCGGGCGATGCTGGCGCGTATCGGCGAAGACGGCCAAGCGGTCGATATGGCAGCTTTCCGCCCGGAAAATCTGCCGGTGCATTACGGTCTGCAACAAGACGGTCTGTATAAGCTGTCGGATACGCAAGCGCAGGAAATCCTGCAAATGCGTCTGCAGCGCTTGACCGGCATGGAGCAAGATAAGATCGTCAACGAATACAAGGACGTGCTGGCGGAAATCGCCGATCTGCTGGATATTCTGGCCCGGCCGGAACGCGTTACCACGATCATCATCGATGAAATGAACGCGGCCAAGAACGAATACGGCATCGGCAAGAAAGATGAACGTCGTTCGCAGATCGAGCACAATGCCACCGATCTCGGCACGGAAGATCTGATTACGCCGCAGGATATGGTGGTGACGCTGTCGCATACCGGTTATATGAAATCGCAGCCGATTTCCGAATACCGCGCGCAAAAACGCGGCGGCCGGGGCAAACAGGCTATGGCGACCAAGGATGAAGACTGGATCGATCAGTTATTCGTCGCCAACACCCACGATTACATTCTCTGTTTTTCCAACCGCGGCCGCTTGTACTGGCTGAAGGTATGGGAAGTGCCGCAAGGCTCGCGCAACTCGCGCGGCAAGCCGATTGTGAACATGTTCCCATTGCAGGACGGCGAAAAAGTGACCGTGATCCTGCCGTTATCGGGCGACAACCGCAGCTTCCCGGAAGATCGTTATATTTTCATGTCGACCAGCCTGGGTACGGTGAAAAAGACACCGCTGTCGGACTTCAGCAATCCGCGTAAGGCCGGCATTATTGCGGTCGATCTGGATGAGGGCGATTTCCTCATCGGCGCCGCGCTCACGGATGGCAGCCACGATGTGATGCTGTTCTCGGATTCCGGCAAAGCAGTGCGCTTCGACGAAAACGATGTCCGTCCGATGGGCCGTACCGCGCGCGGCGTGCGCGGCATGAATCTGGATGATGGTCAGCAAGTGATCGCTTTGCTGGTGGCCGAGAATGAACAGCAATCGGTGTTGACGGCGACCGAAAACGGTTACGGCAAGCGCACCCCGATCGGCGAGTACACACGGCATGGCCGCGGCACCAAGGGCATGATTGCGATTCAGACCAGCGAGCGCAACGGCAAGGTTGTGGCCGCGACCCTGGTCGATGCGCATCATGAAATCATGCTGATTACGACCGGCGGCGTGCTGATCCGCACACGGGTTTCGGAAATCCGCGAAATGGGCCGCGCCACGCAAGGGGTGACCTTGATTGCGGTTGAGGACGGCACCAAGCTCAGCGGTCTGCAGCGCGTAATGGAAAGCGACGTTGAAGAAGATAAAGGCGGTGGGGAAGCCGATTCGGGCGAGGGGGCCGATCCTGCATCCGAGGGGGCATCCGATTCCGCATCCGATCCCGCATCCGACGACGCTGCCGAATAAGCGGTAGTCCAATAGCTCTGGCGGCGGGCAACCGGACCGCTCGGAGCGAGGAACGCTGATACAGCGGCTGCAAGGTCGTCGTATCGGCGTTTTTACGTAGAACTCATTTCATAAATATGCATAAGCACGAATGGACTATTTGGCCGAATTGCTGCGTTGCGCCGCTTGCCCAGGGGGCCACCCTGGGCTGCGCGACGCGCCTTGCACTTCAGCCAAATAGCCTCATTCGCACTTATGCCTATTTATGAAATGAGTTCTAATTGTTTAATAACTTTTTACGCGCACGTGATGATTTACAATTTTTCCGCTGGCCCGGCAGTCCTGCCGAAACAAGTCTTGCAACAAGCTGCCGACGAAATGCTCGACTGGCATGGCAGCGGCATGTCGGTCATGGAGATGAGCCATCGCGGCAGCGAATTCACCTCGATCATCAATACCGCCCGCGATGATTTGCGCACCTTGTTGAACGTCCCGGAAAATTATCGGATTCTGTTCATGCAAGGCGGCGCGTTGGCCGAAAACGCATTGATTCCAATGAATCTGGCTGCACGCCTCACCGGCGGTGATTTGAGTAAAGCGACGGTCGATTACATCAACACCGGTTCCTGGTCCACCAAATCCATCAAAGAAGCGCAGCGTTATTGCAAAGTCAACGTGGCGGCTAGTTCCGAATCGCAAAAATTTACCGAGGTGCCGCCACGCGATAGCTGGCGTCTGTCGAAGGACGCAGGGTATGTGCATTTGTGCACCAACGAAACCATCGGCGGCGTTGAGTATCAGTTTGTGCCGGATGTGGCGGCCGAGACCGGCGGCGCGCCGCTGGTGGCCGATATGTCTTCGCACATTCTGTCACGCGTTATCGATGTCAGCCGATTCGGCGTCATCTACGGCGGCGCACAAAAAAACATCGGGCCGGCCGGCCTGACCATCGTGATCGTGCGTGAAGATTTGCTCGGCCATGCGGCCGCATGCTGCCCGACGGCGTTCAATTGGAAGATCGTCGCCGATAACGATTCGATGTACAACACACCGCCGACTTACGCTATTTATATCGCCGGCCTGGTATTCAAGTGGATCAAGGCGCAGGGCGGCGTGGCGGCGCTGGAACAACGCAATGTCGAAAAAGCCAAGCTGTTGTACGACTATCTGGACAGCAGCGATTTTTATGTGACGCATATCGCCGTCTCATCCCGCTCACGCATGAACATACCGTTTTTTCTGCGTGATGAAGCCAACAATGCCGCTTTCCTTGCCGGTGCGGCTGAGGCCGGCCTGCTGCAATTGAAGGGGCACAAGTCGGTCGGCGGCATGCGTGCATCGATCTACAATGCGATGCCGCTCGAAGGCGTACAGGCGCTGATTGCGTATATGAAAGCGTTCGCATCCAACCATTAAGTCCATCCGGCATGGCGCTGGCCATTGGCTGCCGGGATCGCAAGAACTTTCTTTTGCGACGCGCTGCAGCAGGCGGTGCGGCCTGCCGGATGGGTGGCCATGCTTACACTGCACAAGTCGCATGGCCTTATCCATGATCAGAAAGGAAGCATCATCATGAGCGAACAGAAATTGGAGCCTTTGCGCGAGAAAATCGATGCGATCGATGCGCAATTGATCGAACTATTGAACCAGCGCGCGCGCGTCGCGCAGGAAGTCGGCCACGTTAAAGCGGAAACCGATGCGCCGGTATTTCGTCCCGAGCGCGAAACGCAAGTGCTGCTCAAAGTGGCCGAGCGTAATCCGGGGCCGTTGCTCGGCACCGATCTGCAAGCAATCTTCCGTGAAGTTATGTCGGCCTGCCGTGCGCTGGAAAAGCGCATCACCGTGGCTTATCTGGGGCCGGAAGGCACCTTCAGCGAACAAGCGGTGTTCCGGCAATTCGGCCATGCGGTGCTGGGTTCGCCCTGCGCCTCGATCGATCAAGTGTTCCGCGATGTCGAGGCCGGTACTGCGGACTTCGGCGTGGTGCCGATTGAAAATTCGTCGGAAGGCGTCATCAATCGCACGCTCGATCTGCTGTTGCAGACCACGTTGACCATCAGCGGCGAAATTTCGATGCCGATTCATCACAGCCTGATGAGCAAATCCGGCAAGATGGACGGCATCACACGCATTTGTGCGCATTCGCAGTCGCTGGCGCAATGCGATGGCTGGCTCAAGCAAAATTATCCGACGCTGACCCGCGATGCGGTGTCCTCCAATGCGCAAGCCGCGCTGCTGGCCAGCGAAAACGAGAGCATCGCCGCCATCGCCGGCGATATCGCGGCGCAAACTTATGGCCTGCATATCGTCAGCGCGCATATCCAGGACGATCCGCATAACCGTACCCGTTTCGCTGTTATCGGCCGTTTGCAAACGCTGCCATCGTCACGCGATCAGACTTCGCTCGTGTTGTCGGTGCCGAATCAGGCCGGCGCGGTTTACAAACTGCTGGCGCCGCTGGCGCAGCACGGCGTATCGATGACCCGTTTCGAGTCGCGTCCGGCACGCATGGGCGCTTGGGATTATTATTTTTACGTCGATATCGAAGGGCATGCGCAGGACAAAAAAGTCGCGCAGGCGCTGGCTGAACTGAAAGCCAATGCAGCATTTTTCAAATTGCTGGGTTCGTATCCGGCGAGTCTTTAGTTTTACAGACTTTAATTTTAGTTAATCAATCATTTTGAAAGTACGAAATGTCAGTCAAATTCGGTCCTGAGTATGTACGGGCGTTAGCACCCTATCAAGGCGGCAAGCCGATTGCCGAGGTTGCGCGTGAATTCCATCTGGAAGAGTCGGCCATCGTCAAGCTGGCATCCAACGAAAACCCGCTCGGCATGCCGGCGTCTGCGCGCGATGCCATGCAAAAGGCCGTGGCGGACATCGGCCGCTATCCCGATTCCAACGGTTTCGATCTGAAAGCCGCGATTACACGCAAACACAATGTGCCGTCCGACTGGATCACGCTGGGCAACGGCAGCAACGATATTTTGGAGTTGGCGGCCCATGCGTTCGTGCAGCCGGGCCAGTCGGTGGTGTTTTCCGAATACGCCTTTCTGGTTTATGCGTTGGCAACGCAGGCTGCCGGGGCGCGCGCCATCGTGACGCCGGCGCAGCAATACGGCCACGATCTGAACGCCATGGCCGCGGCCATTGCCGACGATACCCGTCTGATTTACATTGCGAACCCCAACAACCCGACCGGAACCTTTGTGCCCGGCGCAGAGCTCGAAGCGTTCCTACAAAAGGTGCCCGCACATATCGTCGTGGTGCTCGACGAAGCGTATACCGATTACATCCCGGCCGAGCTGCGTTACGACGCGATCGCCTGGGTTGCCAAATATCCTAATCTGCTGGTTTCGCGCACCTTGTCCAAAGCCTACGGGTTGGCCGGTCTGCGGATCGGTTATGCGATTGCACAAGCCGGCGTGACCGATCTGCTCAATCGTATCCGTCAGCCGTTCAACGTCAATTCTTTGGCGCAGGCAGCGGCGGTGGCGGCGCTGGCCGATACCGAATTCCTGAACCAGAGCGCGCAACTGAATGCAGAGGGTTATCGCCAATTGACGCAGGCATTCGATACCTTGGGTTTGCCGTATTTGCCGTCGTTCGGCAATTTTGTAATGGTCAAAGTGGGTGAGGACAACGAGGCCGGCGCCAGAGTCAATCTGGCATTGCTGAAAAAAGGCATTATCGTGCGGCCGCTGGGCAATTACGGTTTGTCGCAATGGCTGCGCATCACGATCGGTTTGCCGAAGGAGAACACGGCGTTTCTGGATGCATTGAAAACGGTCTTGAAATAGTAATGCGTGAAACGAGGGGTTAAAAAATCGTGGCTGTCGTCTTTAAAAAAATAGCGGTTTTCGGCGTCGGTCTGATCGGCGGCTCCTTCGCGCTTGCGTTGAAAAAAGCCGGCGCGGTCGGGCAATTGATCGGCGTCGGCCGTAGCGCAGAAGCACTACAGCGGGCTTACGCATTGGGCATCATCGATAACAGCAGCGCTGTTTCGGTAGCCGATGCCGTGCGCGACGCCGATCTGGTGCTGATCGCCGCACCGGTGGCGCAGACCGGCGCCATCCTGCGCAGTATCGCGCCGCATTTGCAGCCGCAGACGGTGGTGACCGATGCCGGCAGCACCAAGGCCGATGTGGTGCAGGCCGCGCGCGCTGCGTTTGGCGAGCGCATCGGCCAGTTCGTGCCGGGCCATCCGATTGCCGGCGGCGAACAGAACGGCCCCGAAGCAGCGCTGGCCGATTTATATATCGGCAAGAAAGCGGTGCTGACCGCCTTGCCCGAAAACACGGAAGCACAACTGGCGCGGGTGGTCCAGGCATGGCAATTGTGCGGCGCGCGGATACATCGTTTAACGCCGCAGCAACACGATGGCGTTTTTGCCGCGGTCAGTCATCTGCCGCATTTGCTGGCGTATGCGCTGGTCGATCAACTGGCGCGCCGATCGGACGCCGATTTGCTGTTCCAATATGCGGCCAGCGGTTTTCGTGATTTCACCCGCATCGCAGGCTCTTCGCCGGAAATGTGGCGCGATATCGCACTGGCCAATCAAGCCGCGCTGCTTGATGGATTCGACGGTTATATCGGGCAGTTGCAGCAAATGCGGCAATCGCTCGCAGACGGCGACGGCGCGCAATTGCTGGCAGTATTCGCCAATGCGCGCAAAGCACGCCACGACTGGATTAATGCGATTGAAAAATCAGATGGCGAAAAATAATTCGAACGGACCACAATGAAACAATCCTATCCGCATCATATCGATCTGGAACCGACCTCGCATGTGCAAGGCACGGTCAGGTTGCCGGGCTCCAAAAGCATTTCCAATCGCACGCTGCTGCTGGCTGCGCTGGCCAGCGGCAATACCCGGATACTGGAATTGCTGGCCTCCGACGATACGCTGGTCATGCTGATGGCGTTGCAGCAGCTCGGTATCAAGTGGGAGCAGACGGAAGGCACGCAGAATTACATCGTCCACGGCGTGCGCGGCGTGTTGCCGGTGCATCAAGCCGATTTATTCATGGGCAATGCCGGCACGGCAATCCGGCCTTTGACGGCGGCGCTGGCGGTCATCGGCGGCGATTACACATTGCATGGCGTGGCGCGCATGCATGAGCGGCCGATCAGGGATCTGGTGGATGCGCTCAATGCGGTGGGCATGCGCATCGAGTACACCGGCATGCCGGGCTTCCCGCCGCTGCATATCCGGCGCGGGCAGTTCAATGCCAATACGATGCGCGTGCGCGGCAATGTGTCCAGCCAATATCTGACGTCGCTGCTGATGGCGGCGCCCCTGATGTCGCAGACCGAGACCATTACCATCGAAGTCATCGGCGAGCTGATTTCCAAGCCGTATATCGAAATCACCTTGAATTTGATGCGCCGCTTCGGTGTCGAGGTTGAGCGCGATGACTGGCAGGCATTCAGCATACGGCCGGATCAGGCTTATAAAAGTCCGGGCGTTATTCACGTTGAAGGCGATGCATCGTCGGCCTCGTATTTTCTGGCGGCCGGCGCGATTGCCGGCGGTCCGGTGCGGGTCGAAGGCGTTGGCCGCGACAGTATTCAGGGCGATGTCCGGTTTGTCGAAGCACTGGAACAAATGGGCGCGACCATTACGATGGGCGATCACTGGATCGAAGCTTCCAGCAGCGGCACGCTGAAAGCCATCGATGCCGATTTCAACCACATTCCAGATGCCGCCATGACGATTGCGGTCGCCGCGTTATATGCGGATGGGCCGAGTACCTTGCGCAATATCGGAAGTTGGCGGGTCAAGGAAACCGACCGTCTGGCGGCGATGGCGATTGAATTGCGCAAACTGGGCGCTACCGTGGAAGAGGGCGACGATTATTTGACGATTACGCCGCCGGAACAAATCCGCGCAGCGACCATCGATACTTATGACGATCACCGCATGGCGATGTGTTTTTCGCTGGCTTCACTGGACGGCGCGGCGCGGCGCGGCAACCGGATCAGGATCAACGATCCGAAATGCGTCGCCAAAACCTTTCCCGATTATTTCTCGGTATTCGCCGACATCGCCAAACAGACCTTGATCTAACGGAAAAATCATCATGCAGCAACGCATTCCCGTCCTGACAATCGACGGCCCGACTGCTTCCGGCAAGGGCACCGTGGCGCAATTGGTGGCGCGTCAGTTGGGCTTCCATTATCTCGATTCGGGCGCCTTGTACCGCCTGACCGCCCTGTCGGCGATACGCAGCGGCACCGAACTCGACAATGAAGCCGCGCTGGTCCGGCTGGCGCAAAGGTTGCCATGCAGCTTTATCGGCGAAAAAGTGTTGCTGGCAGGCGACGATGTCAGCCAGACCATCCGGGCCGAAGAAGTTGGCAATAGTGCCTCTAAAATCGCTGCTTTGCCGGGCCTGCGCCAGGCGCTGGTCGAGCTGCAACTGAGCTTTCGCACGGCGCCGGGGCTGGTGGCCGATGGCCGCGATATGGGGACTGTGATTTTTCCTGACGCGCCTTTGAAGGTGTTTCTGACCGCAAGCGTTGAGCGGCGGGCTGAAAGACGTCATAAGCAATTGATTGACAAGGGTTTTCCTGCTAATATTCACGACCTTTCTAACGATTTGAGAGAACGTGACGCGCGTGATATGAATCGCCGCTCGGCGCCACTCAAACCGGCCGAAGGCGCGCATTTGCTGGACACCTCCGAAATGACTGTCGAACAGGCAGTGCATCAGGTGCTTAGCTGGTACGCGGCAGTTTAGGCAGTTTAGTTTCTAGTTTCAAATGCAGTAAAAACGTTGCCCGGGCGGATGCAAAGTCCTGTCGGGTATTGAAAAACCTAACCCTTTATATCCCTGCGCCGGTGCTGTTCCAGCTGCAAATATATTGGCCAACTCCAAAAGCACATGTCTACCACCACTATTCTTAATCCAGGTTCCACCGGTCCCGATAGTTTCGCGGCCCTTTTTGAAGAATCGCTATCGCGTCAGGATATGCGTTCTGGTGAAGTTATCTCCGCTGAAGTCGTCCGTCTCGACCATAACTTCGTTATCGTCAACGCCGGCCTGAAGTCGGAAGCCTTCATTCCAATCGAAGAATTTAAAAATGACAACGGTGAGCTCGAAGTCAACATCGGCGATTTCATCTCCGTGGCGATCGAATCGCTGGAAAACGGTTTCGGCGACACCATTCTGTCGCGCGACAAAGCCAAACGTCTGGCATCGTGGCTCTCGCTGGAAAAAGCGATGGAGTCCGGCGAGATTGTTATCGGTACTGTCAACGGCAAGGTCAAGGGTGGTCTGACCGTTCTGACCAACGGCATTCGCGCCTTCCTGCCGGGTTCGCTGGTCGATACCCGTCCGGTCAAGGACACCACGCCGTTCGAAGGCAAGACACTGGAATTCAAGGTTATCAAGCTCGATCGCAAGCGTAACAACGTCGTGTTGTCGCGTCGCGCAGTCATCGAAGCATCGATGGGCGAAGAGCGTCAGAAGCTGATGGAAACGCTGAAAGAAGGCACTGTTGTCAACGGCGTCGTCAAAAACATCACCGACTACGGCGCATTCGTGGATCTGGGCGGTATCGATGGCCTGTTGCACATTACCGATCTGGCATGGCGTCGTGTGCGTCACCCATCGGAAGTGCTGACTGTCGGTCAGGAAATCACTGCCAAGGTTCTGAAATACGATCAAGAGAAGAATCGCGTTTCGCTGGGCGTGAAGCAGTTGGGCGACGATCCATGGACTGGTCTGTCGCGTCGTTACCCGCAAAGCACACGTCTGTTCGGCAAGGTCACCAATCTGACTGACTACGGCGCATTCGTCGAAGTCGAACAAGGTATTGAAGGCCTGGTTCACGTGTCCGAAATGGACTGGACCAACAAGAACGTGGCGCCGAACAAGATCGTTCAATTGGGCGACGAAGTTGAAGTCATGGTTCTGGAAATCGACGAAGAACGCCGCCGCATCAGCCTGGGCATGAAGCAATGCAAGGCTAATCCTTGGGACGATTTTGCTGTTACCCACAAAAAGGGCGACAAGGTCAAGGGCGCGATCAAATCGATTACCGATTTCGGCGTATTCATCGGTCTGGCCGGCAATATCGACGGTCTGGTGCATCTGTCCGATCTGTCGTGGACAGAAACCGGCGAAGAAGCTGTGCGTCGTTTCAAGAAGGGCGACGAACTGGAAGCCATCGTGTTGGCAATCGATGTCGAACGCGAACGCGTTTCGCTGGGCGTCAAGCAACTCGAAGGCGATCCGTTCAACAACTACGCTGCAATGAACGACAAGGGCGCACTGGTTACCGGTACTGTCAAGTCGGTCGAGCCTAAGGGCGCTGTGATTCAGTTGTCGGACGAAGTTGAAGGCTATCTGCGTGCTTCCGAAATCTCGCGCGATCGCGTTGAAGATGCCGGTACACACCTGAAAGTCGGCGACACCGTTGAAGCGCTGGTGCTCAACATCGACCGTAAAGCACGCGGCATTCAATTGTCGATCAAGGCGAAAGACAATGTGGAAACGCAGGAAGCCATGCAGAAGATGTCGACTACCGACGCCAATGCAGCTTCCGGCACCACCAGCCTGGGCGCCTTGTTGAAGGCTAAACTCGACAACAAGAACTAATTGTCGAGCGCGTCAATGACAAAGTCGGAGCTGATAGCTCGCCTGGCTGAGCGTTATCCGCAACTGGTAGCCAAGGATGCGGATTACGCGGTCAAAACGATACTCGATGCGATGGTGGATGCTTTGTCTACCGGCCAGCGCATCGAGATACGCGGTTTTGGCAGCTTTGCACTCAATCGCAGACCACCCCGCATCGGACGTAATCCGAAGTCCGGCGACAAGGTGATGGTGCCCGAAAAACGGGTGCCGCACTTCAAACCGGGCAAGGCCCTGCGCGAACGGGTGGATGTGATGGTAGGTCAACCCATCAAGGAAGACTAAGTTATTGCAATAAATGGAACGGCATCTTCGGATGCCGTTTTTTTTGGCCTATTTGCCCCTGCAAGAGGGATGAATCGCATTTTCTTCGGTTTTTTTCACCGCTTTACCGTTTAAATGCCGCCTTAACTTTAGCGCGCTTTTCTTTTCACGTACAATTTCGCATTTACTCGCAGTTACTGTATATCGTAGGCTATTGTAGGCGATAGCTGCCTTCCCCTTTACAAGGACCCGCGCCATGAAAGTTATTTCCAGAGCCATAGCGATTATCCTGTTTCTCGCGTTCTTTGGGCTGGCGTTGAAGAACACGCATCTAGTGACCTTGAACTTCTTTCTCGGCTACCAAAGAACCGATCCGCTGGCGCTGATTTTGCTGGTCTGTTTCGCCACCGGCGTGCTGCTCGGCATTCTGGCGATGACGCCCAGTGTATTTCGCCATCGGCGCGAAGCCAATCGCCACCGCAAAGCGCTGGCTGCCATGCAGAAAGAGCATGAAGCGGAATTACGCGCACAGACGCAGCCGCCGTTACCCGATAGCGTCAACAGCGCGCAATACTTTCCTTGATAGGACCGGTTGTCTATGGAATTTGAATTATGGTGGTTGCTCGGTATTCCGGTCTTTTTCGGCCTGGGATGGCTCGCGGCGCGGGTCGATATCAATCAACTGGTGTCGGAGTCGCGTACTTTGCCCCGGGGGTATTTCAAGGGTTTGAATTTTTTGCTCAATGAGCAGCCGGATAAGGCCATCGATGCGTTCATTGAAATCGTCAAACTCGATCCTGAAACCGTCGATTTGCATTTCGCCCTCGGCAATCTGTTCCGCCGCCGCGGCGAAACCGAGCGTGCTATTCGGGTCCACCAGAATTTGCTGGCACGGCCGGATTTGCCGTCGGAACAACGTACCCAGGCCCAGTTCGAACTGGGCGAGGATTATCTGAAAGCCGGTTTGCTGGATCGGGCCGAAGAGAATTTCAATTATCTGATCGATACCCCTTATGCGGCCCAGGCCGGCCGCGCGCTGCTGGAAATCTATCAGCGCGAAAAAGAATGGCCGCGGGCGATCGAAGCGGCGCGCAGCCTGCAGCAGTCCGGCGCCGGCGGCCGGCAGCGGGAAATTGCGCAGTTCTATTGTGAACTGGCGCAGGATGAGCTGGTGCGCAGTCAGGCCGATGAAGCGATGAAACTGCTGGAGCAGGCGTTGGCGGCCGACCGCAAGAGCGTGCGCGCCACGATGCTGCTGGGCGATGCATTTTTGCTGAAAGACGATCTCGAGGGCGCGCTGGCAGTCTGGCGCCGGGTCGAGCATCAGAGCGTGCCGCACGTAGCGCTGGTGGCCAAGCGCTTGATGGATGGCCACGAACGCGTCGGCCGCATGCGCGAGGGCGTCAATCTGCTGCGCACTTATCTGGCGGAAGCACCTTCGATCGATTTGCTGGAAGTGGTTTTCAAGGGCGTGCTGGAACTGGATGGCGTCGAAGCTGCCAATCAATTGGTCAGCGAAGAATTGCGTCGGACACCGACCTTGCTCGGCCTGGATAAATTTCTTGAGGCGCGCCTGATGAATGCGCCGGCCGAGATCCAGCCTGAACTGGCTGTGATCAAGACGCTGGTGCACAGTTATACGCAAAAGCTGGCGCGTTACCAATGCAGCCACTGCGGTTTCAAGGCGCGCCAGTTTTACTGGCAATGTCCGGGCTGCAATCGGTGGGAAACCTATCCGCCGCGCCGGACCGAAGAACTCAATGTGATGAACTGAATATTGAATTGATATAGAGAAGCCATGAAAATTACGATTATCGGTACCGGTTATGTTGGGTTGGTGACAGGCGCTTGCCTGGCTGAACTCGGCAACGATGTTTTTTGTCTGGACGTGGACCAACGCAAGATCGACATGCTCAACGACGGCGGCATTCCGATTCATGAGCCGGGCCTGGAAGATATCGTGGCGCGTAATCGCGCTGCGGGCCGTTTGCAGTTTTCCACCGACGTCGCCGCCAGCGTGGCGCATGGCGACGTACAGTTCATCGCAGTCGGCACGCCGCCCGATGAAGATGGTTCCGCCGATTTGCAATACGTGCTGGCGGCTGCGCACAATATCGGCGTCCACATGCGCGGCTTCAAAGTCATTGTCGATAAATCGACGGTGCCGGTCGGTACCGCCGATAAAGTGCACGCGGCAGTGCTGGCGGCGCAAACAGGCAAATCGGAAGCGGAGTCGGCCGGATTTTCGGTGGTGTCGAATCCAGAATTCCTGAAAGAAGGCGCTGCCGTCGAAGACTTCATGCGGCCGGATCGTATCGTCATCGGCTACGACGATACGGCGGCCGGACAGCAGGCACACAGCATGATGAAGGCGTTGTATGCGCCATTCAATCGTAATCATGAGCGCACTTACTGGATGGACGTGCGTTCCGCCGAATTCACCAAGTACGCGGCCAATGCGATGCTGGCCACGCGTATTTCATTCATGAACGAACTGGCCAATCTGGCCGATCGCGTCGGCGCCGATATCGAGGCCGTCCGGCACGGCATCGGTTCCGACCCGCGCATCGGCCATAGCTTCTTGTACGCAGGTTGCGGTTACGGCGGCTCTTGTTTTCCGAAAGACGTACAAGCGCTGGAACGCACCGCACGCGCTTACGATCAGGATTTGTTGATTCTGCGTGCCGTCGAGCAGGTCAACAATCGTCAAAAACATGTGCTGGGCGACAAGGTTGTGGCGCGTTTCGGCGCGAACCTCAGCGGTAAGCATTTTGCCGTCTGGGGATTGGCGTTCAAGCCCAATACCGACGATATGCGGGAAGCCTCATCGCGTGTGCTGCTGGGGCAATTGTTGCGCAGCGGCGCCAGCGTGGCGATCTACGATCCGGTTGCCATGGTGGAAGCCCGGCGCGTATTGGCGCTCGACTTCGAGAACGAGCCGGACGCGTTTGCACGGATTCGTTTTGCCGATAATCCGATTGATGCACTCGCCGATGCCGAAGCGCTGATTATCGTCACGGAATGGAAAGCTTTCCGCAGCCCCGATTTCGAGGTGTTGAAGAAGCAGTTGAAAGCGCCATTGATTTTCGATGGCCGCAATTTGTTTGAGCCGCAGACCATGGCGGAGGCCGGTTTTGAATATCTCGGTATCGGGCGCTCTGTGCTGAGCCGCGGCAACGCATGAATACCGTGACCGACTTTAGCCGTTTCGACCGCGCCCGCATTCTGGTGGTGGGCGACGTCATGCTGGATCGCTACTGGTTCGGCGACGTCAATCGCATTTCGCCGGAAGCGCCGGTGCCGGTGGTGCGCGTTGAACGGCGCGAAGAGCGTCTGGGCGGCGCGGCCAACGTGGCGCGCAATATCGCTACCCTGGGGGCCGGCGTCGGCTTGCTGGGCGTGGTTGGACAGGATGAAGCCGGCGCGGTCGTCGACGGCATGCTGGCCGAATTGGGCATCGCCAATTACCTCAATCGCGATGCGGCCATTTCCACCATCATCAAGCTGCGCGTGATCGGACGCCAGCAGCAATTGCTGCGCGTCGATTTCGAAGAAGCGCCGAGCGATACCGTACTGCGCGACAAGCTCACGCAGTTCAGTGCGCTGGTGGCCGATTACGAAGTGGTCGTATTGTCGGATTACGCCAAAGGCAGTCTGGTCAATGTGGCTCAGATGATCGCGATTGCCAAACAGCACGGCAAGCGGATTCTGGTCGATCCCAAAGGCGACGATTTTTCGCTGTACAAGGGCGCATCGCTGCTGACGCCGAATAAAGCGGAAATGATGCATATCGTCGGTAAATGGAAGAGTGAGCAGGAATTGGCAGCCAAGGCGCAGGCGTTGATGCAGGCGCTGGAGCTGGAAGCTCTGCTATTGACTCGCTCGGAAGAAGGCATGACGCTTTTCAGCGGCGCCGATGTTATCAATATTCCGGCGCTTGCCAGAGAGGTCTACGACGTTTCGGGCGCCGGCGATACCGTGATTGCGACGATCGCGGTCATGCTGGGCGCCGGCTTCCCGATCCTCGATGCGGTGCAGATGGCCAATCGCGCCGGCGGCATCGTGGTTGGCAAACTGGGTACCGCTACTGTCAGTAGGGACGAGCTTGCCATTTCAGAAGGAGTGGCTTAGTCTTTCGTGCTGCAGCGCTGTTGAATCGGCGCTGCAATTTCGCGCCCAGCCAGCCATGCTGTACCAGTTCTGCCGCCTTTCGCCAGTCAATGCTGTTGCAGTGCCAAGTTTCAATCCGGCGCCTCACATCAAGCGAAAGGATTTACCCATGTTTAAACAATTATTAGTCGCACTGATTGCCGTCATTGCCGGGATCGGCTTTGCCTTTGCCCAGATCGACGTCAACAAGGCCGATCAGAGCGCACTGGGCGACATCAAGGGCATCGGCCCGGCAATGTCCAAACATATTCTGGACGCGCGCAAGCAGGGCGAATTCAAGAGCTGGGACGATTTGCAGGAGCGCGTGGCGGGCATTGGTCCGAAAAGCGCTGCGCGTTTATCGGCAGCCGGTTTGACGGTGGGCGGCAAGAGCAAGGCCGGCGTTCCGGTGGCTGTGAAACCGGTAGCGGCGAAGCCCGCGGCGGCGAAAACCAAGGCCGCCGGCTAAAGCCGTGATTAATCCCGCTTCGCAGCGGGATTTTTTCTTGTTTCTACAGCACGCATACCTATTTATCGGACTCATATTAAAATGACGCTTCGCTACGAAAGAGATGCCGATCAGATCATGCCTTATTTAACGATAGAAGACACCATTGGTAACACCCCGCTGATTCAGCTCAAACGCATCGGCGGCGAAGACGCCGCACGGCGCAACAACGTGATTCTCGGCAAAATGGAAGGCAACAATCCAGCCGGTTCGGTCAAGGACCGGCCTGCCTTGTCGATGATTTTGAAGGCAGAAGAGCGTGGCCGGATCAAGCCCGGCGATACCTTGATCGAAGCCACCAGCGGCAATACCGGCATCGCGTTGGCGATGGTGGCCGCGATGCGCGGCTACAAAATGATTTTGCTGATGCCGGAAAACCTGAGCGAAGAACGTCGCCAGAGTATGGCCGCCTACGGCGCCAAGATCGTGTTGACGCCGAAAACCGGCGGTATGGAATATGCGCGCGATCAGGCCGAGCGCATGGAGTCGCAAGGCGAGGGCATTATTCTGGATCAATTTGCCAATCCAGATAATCCCTTGGCGCATTACGAAACGACCGGTCCCGAAATTTGGCGCGATACCGACGGTCGTATTACGCACTTTGTCAGCGCGATGGGGACGACTGGAACGATTATGGGCGTTTCGCATTATCTGAAAGAGAAAAATCCAGCGATCAGAATCATCGGCGCGCAACCGGAAGAAGGCTCGCAAATTCCCGGCATTCGTAAATGGCCTGAGGCCTATATGCCGAAAATTTATGAAAAGGATCGGATCGATCAGATTGAATATGTCAGCCAATCTGCCTCTGAGCAGATGGCGCGCAAACTGGCAATCGTAGAAGGTGTGTTTGCCGGTATTTCTTCTGCGGGCGCGTGTGAAGTCGCGCTGCGTTTGTCGCAGACGGTGGAAAATGCAACTATTGTTTTTGTCGTATGCGATCGTGGCGACCGCTATTTATCGACAGGCGTGTTTCCTGCTTGAGCAGGCCTGGGCGAGAGACTGACATAAAAATGAAGGCCTGCATGGTGATGCAAGGCCTTCATTTTTTATTTATTCAGTCATTGCTTCCATGCCGTCGGGAGCCTTCGGCTTGAACTGTTTATCGCTGATACGATATTTTTCGCGGCGATCGCCCATCAGAATACGCAGATCGCGTATCGACAGGTCGCTTACTTCGTGCATGCGAATCAGCAGCGATGCGCCCACCGGCAATCTGCGATGTCGGATCTTACTGATAACCGGCGGTGCGACCTCCAATGCGCGTGACAGAGCGGCATCGTTCTTCAGATGCAGCTTTTCGATGAGGGCATCGAGCAGTCGATCCGGGTCATACTGGACGTCGTTGGCCGAGATGATTTGTGTATCGTCAGATATTGTAGTCATGATCAGGTCATTCCGTTATGCAGTGCTGTGGGCCGGGTTCTGACGGAAATAATTGCCAGAACATTATTGTTGTTTTATTTGCGAAACTATTTTAATTGTGAAACTATTTTTATAGTGCATTTTTATTAATTATAAAAACAATATCATTTCCATTTTGAAACGTAAATCAGGTATTAGACCGTTCTATAAATCAAAATTGTCAAAATAGACACATTGGCTGGATGGAAACTTTTACTGCTGTTCCATATATTAGCAAAATTGTTTTTACTTTTATATATGGATTTACGAAAGCAATTATTTGCGGCGGACAACAAAAGGCAGCGCTTCCCAGCCGTCTTTCCCTAGTAGGCGTAGCGTTTTCATATTTCTTTCGACGATTTCATCGGCATCCTCTATGCCGCTGACTGCCCGAGCGATGCTTTGCTCTCGCAGCAGATGCAACATAGGGTAGGGTGAGCGGTTGGTATAGTTTTCGATATCGTCTGGATAACTGTTGTCAAATTGGTACTCAGGATGGAAACTGGCGATCTGAATCTGCCCTTCCAGGCCAAAATTGCGGATTGTGGTATCGGCAATCGCTAAAAAATCGTTGTATTCGGTGAAATTTCCCAGCACTTCCGGGTGGATCAGCAGCGTCGTATCGATTTCTTCGGGGGCCGCTGCCGCCAGTAATTGCAATTCGTCGCACAAAGTGTTGAACAGGGTATCGGTGTCGCGTGCGCTGCTGAGGCAGTAACGGATTTGACGTTTGCTATAGACCGCTTTGGCGAACGGGCAAAGATTAAGCCCGATCACTGCCTGCTCCAGCCACGCACGCGTGTCGGTGAAGGCAACGCTGGCCAAGAGAGCCGGGTCGTCAATGTTGGTGCTGGCAAAACAGAGATCGGGCATATCAAGAAGGTAATGGATGAGCGTGACGCGCAATAAGTGGGATGAGTTCGGATGAATTCGGATGAATTGTCGCATGAACGTATATTTCGGATCGCAACTCGGCTATTCTTCAGCTCTTTCAGCATTGCAGTATTCATCCTATGGCTCTCAAAGCAACTATTTTCAAAGCCGATTTGCAAATTTCGGACATGGACCGCCATTATTATCAAAGCCATCCATTAACCATTGCACGTCATCCTTCCGAAACCGACGAACGCATGATGATCCGTGTGCTGGCGTTTGCCCGCCATGCCGATCCCGCGCTGAGTTTCGGCAAAGGCTTATCCGATGTCGACGAACCGGATCTGTGGCTGAAAGATATGACCGGCGCGATCGATCTCTGGATAGAAGTAGGCCAGCCCGACGATAAGCGGATTCTGAAAGCATGCGGTCGTGCTGCGCATGTAATCGTCTACAGCTACAGCAACACCAGCGATATCTGGTGGAAACAAACCGGCAGCCGGGTAGAGCGCGCCAAGAATTTAACCGTCATCAATATCGCTGCCGATACCAGCCAGGCGCTGGCTGCGCTGGCGCAACGCAATATGCAACTACAATGCTCGATCCAGGACGGTCAAATCTGGCTGGGCGCCAACGATGACACGGTGCAAATCGATCCGCAAGTGATCAAGGCCGAGCAGCGCTGATCCTTCGCTACAGCGTTACTGCTCCCGGGCAGCCCGTATGGCCCGGCTTAAATCGATCACCGACATGGCATAAAAATAACTGCGATTGTATTTAGTGATCGCAAAGAAATTATCGCTCGCGAGCCAGTATTCAGTAGGCCCATTCGCATTCTGCAAATCGATCAGCCCGTATTTCATATCGCTGGCAGCATCCGGCATGGCGGATGGATCGTCCATCGGCGTAATGCCGGCAGCCTTGATGTCAGCCAGCGAATAAGTTGCCTCCAGTCCCTTATTGACCAAAGGCTGCCAAGTCTGCGCCGCATTTTCATCGACCGGCGGCTTCACCGGATAAACCAGCGGCAAACCGCGCCGCCATCCATGCTCACTCAAGAAGTGCGCAACACTGCCGATCGCATCGACCGGTGAATTAAGCAAATCGATCTTGCCGCGGCCGTCGAAATCCACTGCGTATTGACGGATGCTGCTAGGCATGAACTGCGGCAAGCCGATCGCCCCGGCATAGGAGCCCAATAATGAAAATGGATCGATATGGGATTCGCGCGCAAACAATAAAGTATTTTCCAGTTCGCCGCGGAAAAACTGCATCCGCGCCTCCCGGTTTGGCGTCGCTGGATAATCGAAGGCAAGCGTAGTAATCGCATCCATGACACGGAAATTGCCCGTGTTGCTGCCGTACATGGTTTCGACGCCGAGGATCGCGACGATAATTTCAGCCGGCACCCCGTATTCGATTTCGGCGCGCGTCAGTTCGCCCTCATACTTGTTCCAGAATTGCATGCCGGCATTGATGCGCACCGGCTCCACAAAACGCAGACGATAGGCGGTCCAGTTTTTCGGACGTCCGGCCGGCGCCGGTTTCATCAGTGTGATGGCGCTATCGACATAACGCACCTTGCTGAAAACCTTGTTCAGTTCAGTACGGTCGAAACCGTTTCTGGCGACCATATCGTCGATAAACAGGCCCACTTCACGCCATTGTCCGAAATTGGCGAATTCGTCATCCGACTGGGCGTCGGCGGCCGGCGACGGCTTTTTCTTACCGTGTTTTTGCTTGGCGCCTGTGTGCGTGGTCTGCATGGCATCGGCATAGAGCGCAGGGGGGATCACAAGGCTGGCAATCAGCGCAGACCAACGCAACAGGGCAGGTACGGAAAGTGACATAAGCATCGATAGCATTAAGACCAATTAAGGCAGTGAGCGACCCAAGGCGCAAGTAGGGGGATTGCGGCCCGCTGTCGTCGATTTATTGTCGATTCAGGCCGCTGCGGAGTATACCGCAAGGCGTTGCGGCGAACCCGCAACGGCGCCTGATAAACCACCAAAAAATACGGTTACACTATCTTTTTAGAGACAATGCGATGTCCAGAAATGACCACAGCCATCTTTAGCCATGCAGACTGCCGCCGCCACGAAATGGGCGAGTGGCATCCCGAATCGCCGGCCCGCTTGCAGGCGATCGACGATCAATTAATTGCCAGCCGCCTGGATCAGTTGATTGAGCACCGTGAAGCGCCGCTGGCCGATGTGGAAGCGATTGCGCGCGTGCATACGCGCAATGCGATCGACACGGTCCGTGACGGCATGGACGATCTGGCGCTGTCCGGCAATCGTTACTATCCGCTGGACCCCGATACATCCTTGAATAAGCATAGTTGGAATGCGGCGCTGCGTGCCGCCGGTGCGGCCATTGCCGCGACCGATGCCGTCATCGCAGGCGAGATCGATAATGCATTTTGCGCCGTTCGTCCGCCCGGCCACCATGCCACGCCATCGACTTCCATGGGTTTCTGCCTCTTCAACACCGTGGCAATTGCAGTGCGGCATGCGCTGGAAGTGCATCATCTGGAACGCGTCGCGATCATTGATTTCGATGTGCATCATGGCAACGGCACGGCTGCCGCGTTCATCAACGAGCCGCGGGTGTTGATGGCGAGTTTTTTTCAGCATCCGTTTTATCCGCATACGCCGCCCGAAGAACTGAGTCCGCGCTGGATCAACGTGCCGGTGCGGGCATACAGTAGCGGCGATGTGGTGCGCGACCTGGTTACCAAGCAATGGCTGCCGGCGCTGCATGCATTTAAACCGCAGATGATTTTTATCTCTGCCGGTTTCGATGCGCATCGTGAAGACGATCTGGCGCAGATGAATCTGGTGGAAGCCGATTACACCTGGCTGACCCGGCAGATCGTCGAAATCGCCAAGTTGTATGCCAAGGGTCGGATCGTCAGTTGCCTGGAAGGCGGTTACAACTTGTCGGCGCTGGGGCGCAGCGTGGTCGCGCATTTGAAAGTACTGGCCGATCTCGAATGAGGCATAGCCGGATCGGCTGACTTCAGCTCTGTTCAAAAGCCGCAATAACGGCGTCTGCGACAGCGCGCACCCGGGCAGTGCGGTTGAGATCGCTGTGCAGCACCAGCCACATGTCGTATGGTTCGGCGCGCTCCGGCCAGACCCGTTGCAATTGCGGTTGCGCATCGCCCACATAAGTCGGCAATTCGCCCAAGCCCAAACCGGCACGCACGCCTTCCATCAGCATTAATCCGGAACTCACTTCCATCACCACCCGTGCATTGGCGCAGGATTCGCCGCCCAGCGCAGTGCTATGGCTGGCCAGAATCGAACGCTGATAAATCACCACGTCATGGCCGTCCAGTGCGTTGCCGGGTTGCGGCAGGCCGTGTTGTTTTAGATAGTTTTTGGACGCGTAGAGCGCGCTTTCCATGCGTTTCAGATGGCGGGAAATCAGATCTGGACTAGTCGGCCGCACGGTGCGCACGGCCAGATCGGCCTCGCGCCGGGTCAGATTGGATACTTCGGTGGAGGTCGTCAGCACCACGCGGATGGCAGGATGCTCGGCATGCAATTTCTGGATCGCGTCGATCAGGAAATAGCGGGCGGTGGTATCGGTGGCGGCCATTCTGACCACACCGGACAAACGCTCGTCGATGCCCTGGGTTTGACGCAGCAACTGCTCGGCGCCTTGTTCCATGCGTTCGATCGCATTGACGGCGAGCGCGCCGGCTGGGGTGGCGACGTAACCGGAGGAGGTGCGCAAAAACAGCCGGGCTCCCAGCGATTGCTCCATGGCGGCCAAGCGGCGGCCGACGGTGGCCTGATCGATCTTCAATTGTTCTGCCGCGCCACGCAATGTCCCGACACGGTATATCGCCAGAAAAACCCTGGCATTGTCCCAATCCATGCGGCCTCCCTCCATTGTAAGGTTTCGTGATATCAGATATCAAATGCATGATGCATTTTTGCATCATTGACACGAGCTTATGCTTATATATTGCATTGCACAAGCAGCTTAAAATAGCGCCAATATTTCTTCAATATTGCCTTACATCGCATTCACCCCGCCGCCGAAAGAGATGCACCATGCCCGCTCAATATCCTGATCTGAAACCGGCTGCAGGCGCTTCGTCGCCCTCCGTACCGGTTTCGATTCCAGTTCATCCCAAGGCAAATAAGGTGCAGCCTGCAGCCGCAGCCGGATTGTGGCCGCTCATTACGCTGGCCGTCGGGTTTGTCATGGCCATGCTGGACGTGACCGTGGTCAACGTCGGGCTGTCTTCGATCCAGCATAGTTTGTCGACCCCATTGGCGATGTTGGTCTGGATTGTCGATGGCTATACGCTGACGTTTGCAGCGATGCTACTGGTCGGCGGTGCGCTGGCGGATCGCTATGGCGCCAAAAATATCTACCTGCTGGGCTTGCTGGTCTTCGTGCTGGCCTCGTTGCTGTGCGGCGCGGCGCCGAACGGCCCCATGCTGGTGGCGGCGCGGTTGTTGCAAGGTCTGGGGGCAGCGTTTTTCATGCCGAGTTCGCTGAGTTTGTTGACGCATATCTATGAAGACGATCGCGTGCGCGCCCGCATGCTGGGCATCTGGTCGGCCACAGTCGGTTGCGCCGCGGCGGTAGGGCCGCTGGTCGGCGGCATACTGATTCACGCGTTCGGCTGGCGCAGTGTGTTTTTGATCAACGTGCCGGTCGGCCTGTTCGGTCTGATCATGGCCAAAAAAATGATCCCTGCGGTAAGCAAGAACGCGCGTGCGTTAACCATCTTGAGCCACGTCATCGGTGTGGCGATGTTGGGCGCATTGAGTTTTGTGTTGATCCAGGGCCCGGCTTATGGCTGGACTTCACGTCCGATTATGTGGGCGGCAGCGCTGGTGATTGCGGCTGCCTTTCTGCTGGTGCGGCATGAGCGGCGCGGCAAAGCGGCTTTGCTGCCGCGTGAATTATTTGCTACGCCGCAGTTTGCCGCGGCCAACGGCATCGGCTTCCTGATCAATTTCGGTGTGTACGGGCAGTTGTTCTATATCAGCCTGTTTTTACAGCAGGCGCGCGGCGCCGATGCATTGCAGACCGGGCTGCAATTGCTGCCGATGATGGGCGTGATATTTGCCGGTAATTTATTGTCGGGACGTATCACCGCCCGCCACGGGCCGCGTTTTCCATTGTTGCTGGGATTGAGCAGCGGTGCATTGTTTGCCGGCTTGCTCACCGGACTGACGCCGCAGACGCCGTACTGGCTGTTTGCGCTGATGATCGCCGCCGCCAATTTCGGCATCAGTATTGCGATTCCGGCCATGACGACGGTGGCCATGCAGGTGGCGGGACGCAAACATGCCAATAGCGCAGCGGCGGTGCTCAACGCCAATCGGCAGATCGGCGCATTGGTCGGTGTGGCCATCATGGGTGTGATTCTGCACATGATCCCCGGCTGGGATACGCGCAACATGCTGGCGTTCGGCTCTATCTGCGTCGTTTATATAGGCGCCGCGTTGCTGGTGCTGCGTTATATCGGCGTGGCGGCGTCGGCCAAGGCAGCGCCTTAACTGAATAGCATTAGCAACAAGCCGGTTCTTTTTGATTGCAGATAGGCTGCAGGCCGTAAAATAGCGGCTTATATTTGCAAATCAGAAAAATCGCATGTCCATACAATGGTTCCCGGGTCACATGAACGCCGCGCGCAAGAAAGCGGCGGAAGCAATGGAGAAGGTCGATCTCGTCATCGAAGTACTGGATGGGCGTCTGCCGCAAGCCAGTTGCAACCCGATGATCGAGCAGTTGCGCGTATTCCGGCAGCGGCCCTGTCTCAAAATCCTGAATAAAAGCGATCTGGCCGATCCTGCCGCCACGGCGGCGTGGCTGGCCTATTACAACGCGCAGAAAAACG
Source organism: Herbaspirillum sp. (assembly GCA_035568435.1). Classification (GTDB taxonomy): domain Bacteria; phylum Pseudomonadota; class Gammaproteobacteria; order Burkholderiales; family Burkholderiaceae_D; genus Herbaspirillum. Next base: position 28,411 of record DATMOE010000069.1, read on the forward strand.
TCAATGCCGTGGCGCTGAGTTGCAAGAAGCCCTCCGACGTCGCAAAAATTCCCAAATTATGTCTGGCGCTCGCGCCGCATCGCGGTACAGCGCTGAAGCCTTTGCGCATGATGATCATGGGCATTCCGAACGTCGGCAAGTCGACGCTGATGAATGCCTTGCTGAAAAAGCGCGTGGCGGCCGTCGGCGACGAACCTGCGGTAACCAAAGTGCAGCAGCGCCTGTATCTAAATAACAATATGGTCTTGATCGATACGCCCGGCATGCTGTGGCCGAAGATCGCGTTGCCGAGCGACGGCCTGATGCTGGCCGCCAGCCATGCGATCGGCACCAATGCGCTGATCGAAGAAGAAGTCGCGACTTATCTGGCCGGGCAACTGCTGCTGCGTTACCCCGAATTGTTGAAAGCACGTTACGGCCTTGACGTAGGCGCAGCCGGTTTCGATGGTGTTAGCGTCGTCGAAGGCGTGGCGATGCGGCGCGGCTTTCTGCTGCGCGGCGGCATGGTCGATCTGGAAAAAGCGGCGCACACACTACTGCAGGATTACCGTACCGGCGCATTGGGCCGGATCAGCCTGGAAACGCCGCAAAGTCGTGCCGTATTGGTGGCCGACTACGAAGCCCAGCGTGCGCTGGATCAGCAGACGCGTGAAGAAAAAGCAGATGAATCCGATCAGGCTAATCAAGATTATCTGGATCATCGCGACGACGATTGAATCTGACGAGCTGAAATTGCAGACGTAAAAAAAACTCGCATCGATAACGATGCGAGGTTTTTTATTGTGCATCGGTTCAAACAAGAACCGTGGCCGGCAATTACATCATGCCGCCCATGCCACCCATACCGCCCATGCCGTCCATGCCGCCTGGCATACCGCCGCCAGCAGCCTTGTCTTCAGGCACTTCTGCGACCAGCGCATCGGTTGTCAGGATCAGGCTGGCAACCGACGCAGCATTTTGCAATGCCGAGCGGGTAACCTTGGCTGGATCCAGAACACCCAGCGCAACCAGG